>CAZRHW010000494.1:0-3112 GCA_964599785.1 uncultured Bacteroides sp.
TCATCAGGTTGAGGCTGTCTACCTGTTGAAAATAGAATTATTCAATAATCTCAAATCTGAAATTATGAAAAAAAAGGTATTCATTAAACTCGCACACTTAATTTTAAAATTAGTTTTTGTTTCAATAGTTGGGATAACATTGTTTTCTTGTAAATCAATCCATAAAAAATCTATTGTTGTTTTGTATCCTCCTATTGACAGTCTTGTTACAAGCGATGCGGTTACTGTTAAAGCCGAGGGACAAAATGTTTGGGTGGAAAACATAAATTGTCCAATCCCTGAAGGTGCACCATGGTGGTTTTATACTCCGGAGACTAAAATTATGGAACTCAATATCGCTTCATTTTCCTGTTCAGGACCTGTTGATCTGGATATCACTTTAAAAAAACCTGCAAGTTCAGTTGTTGTAAAACCATTAAGTAAAAAGATACCCTTTACTAAGAATGGAAATAAAATAAATATTAAGCTATCTGGCCCCTGCAAGTTATATATCGAAGTGGACACTATGCCTCCGTTATTGGTATTCGCTGACTCAATTGAAACAGATGTACCTGGCCAGGGTGATAAAAATATTCGTGTATTCGGTCCCGGATTGCATAATCCGGGAGTAATAACATTAAAGGATAATGAACAACTTTACATTGCTCCAGGCGCGATTGTTTATGGTGCTATTAACGGTAGTCCCAAAGGCGCGAAAATTTTTGGCAGGGGGATACTTGATGGCAGCAAACTAGAGCGAAGCGGGATCAAATTAAATAGTGCCTCAAATGTTGAGTTTAATGGGGTAACCCTGCGTTGTGGAAGTGGATGGCAAAATACCTTATACAACTGTGACAGCATTATCTATCGAAATGTTAAAATCCTGAGTTTTGTACCTTATGGTGATGGTATCGATCCGGTTTCATGCAGGAATATAACAATAGATAATTGCTTTTTCAGATGTTCCGACGACTGCATAGCAGTGAAAGCTTTTAATAGAGAAGACGACAAATGGGGAAGTTTAGGCCCTAATGCTGCTAATATTACAGTTACCAACTGTATTATGGCAGGTTATGCATTTAGCGATGGCTTTACAATTGGGTTTGAAACCAATGCGTCGTCAATAAAAAATGTTCATGTAAAAGACTGCGATATTCTTGCTGCTATAGGTGGTAGCGCCATCGAAGGTGGACATTCTGCATTTAGTGTAATTTGTGATGGTTCGGCAAAAATTGAGAATGTAACATTTGAAGATATACGTGTAGAAGAAATCTTAGCCCTCAAACTTTTTGAGTTAAATGTAACGGATGGTCAATTCTATACTAAGTCGCCTCCCGGATACATAAAAGGAGTTCACTTAAAAAATATCCAATGGACGAATGAAGCCCTTATTGTTCTTTGGGGATATGATGAAAACCATCTGGTGGAGGATGTTACCTTTGAAGGATGCACCATTGGAGGGAATCCTTTTCCAGGTTTAAAATACAGTCAGGTAAAAATGAATTCGTTTGTGAAAGATGTAAAAGTGGAAAACTAAACTGTATAAGCCCCGAAAAGGGCTGTTTCGTCCTTGTGAACGAAGTGCAGCAATCACAAGTGAAATATTTTCATGAATATATTTGGTGTACTCAACAAGCAAAAATGGGCCGCTTCTTATTTGAATAAAATCCTGTTCATTAAAACAGGCAAATTCACCAACCTCTCTGCAACTCCAAACTTAATGACACCAGTTATTCAAGCACTATCTTGCCCCTATAGGTTTCAGAACCTCTCAGCTCAAGCAGGTATATACCTTTGGATAAACCGCCGCAATCAAGATCTATAACAGACCCTGTAATTTTACCAATGATCTTTAAAACCTTCCCCGACAGATCAGTTATGATCATTGTATATTCTTCATTCGCAGGATTTGGAAACCTGATTTGTGTGATGCCGTTGAATGGATTGGGATAAATAATTAAGTCTTTGTCACCGGAATGACCGTTAAATCCATTCGTCTGATCAGTCCAGAAATCTGCCTCAAATCCCTCACCGGTTATATTCTGATCCGATATGAACTGAATGAACATAATACTGCCTGTCTGTATCTGGTAAGGCGGTTTGTTATTGTTATCATATGAACCGATTAACGGGGCATTCACATTCTGTCCGTTATATATCTTCAATATATCTCCCGGCTTGATATCAAATTTGCTGAATTCCATATAGATATTTTCTGCACCCGAAGGAAATAACGTCCATGAGCAGATTGCATTATTGTTATAATTATTGTTTGAACAACCGTGGTTTAAAGTTCCTTCGGTATCAAACAGTATAACTTCACCGCAGTTGAAACAATAAACAAAAACCCTGATTTGTTTGGTTGCTGTACAACCATTTGCACCGGTACCTGTAACAGTATATGTTGTATTTGTATCAGGATCAGCAGTCACAGTATAGTTAAACGGATTATCAAGTTTATTGATGGGTGTCCACTTATAACTATTCGCCCCGCTTGCTGTTAAAATAGTGTTTTCACTCATGGAAATCGGATTGCTCGATGCCTGGACCTGTATGACAGGATTGGATTTGAAAGTAAAAGTTACTGAATCAGTTTTGTCACATCCCGTTACGTTAATGGTTTCTGTCAGAATATAAGTGATTGAGTTTTCGGGAGTGACAGCAGGATTCGATTCTTCAGAGACAAAGCCTGCAGGATTGGAAGTCCATGAATAGGAATTTCCCGCAACTGCCGAAGCCCCGATCTGGAATTCCCGTATCTCACTCTCACATAAAGCCTGGTCAGCCAGGACAGTAACTGCAGGATCGGGATTGATGATAATGGTGACACTGTCAATGGAATGGCAACCGGTTGAAGTAATCGTTTCAGTTAATGTATATACTGTCGTAACTCCCGGTGTTACTTTTGGATTAGATTGGGTTGAGGTGAAGGTTCCGGGATCAGATGTCCAGCTGTAGCTGTGTCCGGCAACCGGATCTGCTCCAAGAGAAAATTCCTGAATTTCCGATTGACAGATTGTTTGATCATCCATGACATCTGTCGCAGGATTTGGATTTTCGGTTACAATGACCGTATCTGTGTCTGTACATCCGTTTTCTGCAGTAACCTTCACCCGGTAAACACCTGAAGTGT
>CAZRHW010000495.1:0-3106 GCA_964599785.1 uncultured Bacteroides sp.
ATATAAAAATTTGGAACTAGTCCTAATCTTGTATAAAAATCCCAAGCTAGATTTTTGTAAAATGAATAATTCACAGATATCGGAAGATCAATGTGATAATGACTACCAATAATAGTCCACTCTTCAGCATATTTGCCTTCTTCAGCTATGAATAAATCTCGAATTGAATCTTCAAAAAACCATTTTTCATGCATTGCCGAACCTTTATTAGAAAAGTTCAAACCAAACTCTAGTGAGGATTTTTGTGCTAGTTGCCTTTGAAAAAAAATGCCTGTTGTCCAGCCTAATTTAATGCGATTGCTATAAAGCGATTTAACATCCTTGTATTCTGGTGGAATGTTAAAATATGCACGATCGGATATGTGAGGGTTGAAGTTTATACCATATGAGAATTGTGACTTGTTATCTTGACAGAGAATATTAGCCGAAAAACTACATAATAACAGTACAGCACCTAATGTTTTCATGATTCATGTATTATCGAAAATATATTTACCATTTATGCCTTACAATTTATATACGAAACCTTTCTATTTATTATATGTTTATTTCGATTCTTTCCCCCAACCCTTAATTAAAGTTATGACATAATATGATAATTACCAAAAAAATAATCAAGCATTCGACTTCAAGATTCACTAAGAGTACAAATTCCGGTTAACTCCGGAATGAGGTGCTCACTTTTACCGGATTTTCCAAATTAGGTTATTCTGTATAAATAAAATTACAAGAAATCGCTGAAAATAAAGTATCTTATCCGGATAATGAAATTAGTAAAGCAACCTTGATATGACCTGAACACTAAAACAACATTATTATGAAAAGAACATTAAAAATTATTCTTTATTCCCTGCTTTCTGTTATAGGGCTGATCGTGTTATTAATACTGGTTTATGCTTTATGGATCTCTATATCAGCCGGTAATAAATCCAAAAAAGCCATGGCCCTTGCCGGCCCCGAAGTTAATATCATTACTGTTGACGGAATGGAATTCAGGGATTTGAATAAAAACGGGAGGCTTGATATTTATGAAGATAACAGAAATGAAACGGAAGAAAGGGTCAGCGATCTGTTATCCCTGATGAATCTTGAAGAGAAAGCCGGCCTGATGTTCATCCCTCCTGTGGCCATGAATAAAGACGGATCAATTTCTGAGAAGCCTTCTTTTTCTGATGTTTTCTCTTTTATGAGTGCCGGAACTTCAGTAATGCTCTTTGAGAAAAATATAAATCACTTTAATATTTTCGTTGGTACGGGTAAAAAGGAAATGGCTCAATGGTACAATAACCTGCAGAAACTGGCTGAAAGAACACGGTTAGGTATTCCGGTCACCATTGCATCCGATCCGCGTAATCAGTTTAGCAATAATCCCCTGGCCAGTGTTTTTTCAGGAGATTTCTCACTCTGGCCCGAACCAACCGGTCTGGCAGCTATAGGTGATTCCCTTTTAACGGCACGATTTGCCGATATGGCCAGGCAGGAGTACCTGGCCGTGGGAATAAGGGTAGCCCTTCATCCCATGGCAGACCTGGCCACAGAACCCAGATGGGGCCGGATCAACGGGACATTCGGTGAAGATGCAGACCTTTCCGCAAGGATGACCTATGCATATATTAAAGGTTTCCAGGGTGACACTCTCGGCCCGGCAAGCGTGGCCTGTATGACGAAACATTTTTCAGGTGGAGGACCACAGAAGGAAGGGATAGATCCACATTTTCCTGTTACAAAAGGACAGGTTTATCCCGGAAATAATTTTGATTATCATTTAATTCCTTTTGAGGCGGCTTTTCAGGCGGGAACGGCTGAAATAATGCCCTATTACGGAATCCCCATGGATCAGACAAGTGAAAATGTGGGATTCGGCTTTAACAGGGATATTATTACAGGTTTATTAAGGAATAAATATCATTTCGATGGTGTTGTATGTACCGACTGGAATCTCATAACGGATACAAAAGCATTTGGGTTCGTCATATTGCCGGCACGGGCCAGAGGTATGGAACAAGCCACACAGGAAGAAAGAATGCTGAAAATCATCAATGCGGGAGTAGATCAGTTCGGGGGAGAAATGATCCCTGAAATGCTCGTTAAACTTGTTAAGGATGGTAAGATAAGTGAAGCAAGGCTTGATACGTCTGTAAGAAGATTACTCCGTATGAAGTTTACGCTCGGCCTTTTTGATAATCCTTTTGTCGATGTAGAGAATGCAGTAAGAATTGTCGGAAATACTGAATTTGTGGAAGCAGGTAAGGATGCACAAAGAAGATCTGTTGTATTGCTTAAAAATGATTCAGCACAGAATGGGAAAATACTTCCATTGAAAAAAGGATTGAAAATTTTTCTGAAAAATATTGATCCGGAGAAAATTGCTCCCTACGGGACAGCAGTTGAAAAACCGGAAGATGCAGAGGTGGCGATTATCCGGCTTAAGGCACCTTCACAGCGTTTAAAAGGAACCGGTCCGATAGGAGGATTCTTCAGTGCGGGAGATCTTGACTTTAAGGGGAAGGAAAAGGAAGAGATACTGGAATTATTAGGCAAAGTACCATCTGTTGTTGATATTTATCTCGACAGACCGGCTGTGATTCCTGAAATTACAACTGCCTCGAAAGGCCTTTTTGCCACTTTCGGAGCATCTGATGAGGCATTGCTGGATGTTATCTTTGGAAATGCTTCCCCTTCGGCAAAATTGCCGTTTGAAATGCCGTCATCAATAGAGGCAGTAAGAAATCAAAAAGAAGATGTGCCGTATGATTCAGAAAATCCATTATTCCCGTTTGGATTCGGACTAAAATATTGATGACTCACCCACCTTGCTCTCCCCTCTCTGGTTAAATCGAAAGAGAGGGGGAATCAGAAGGGGGTGAGTCCCCTGCATCCTGCCGACAAATCATTTCGGTTTATATGGGATGTTCATTTTCCGGCACAGATCCTGAAAGCGGGGGTCATACCGCAGACTGTCATTGCATGGCATCAAAAGATAAACTAAATTGGGTTCGTGTTCCTGGTAAGCCTTTTCCAGCCAGTCTATGGCTTTATCTTTTTCACCAGCTAAAGCATAATGATAAGCAATTCCAATAGGTTTGACCCAGGTAGTTTTTGATCG
>CAZRHW010000496.1:0-3092 GCA_964599785.1 uncultured Bacteroides sp.
TATCCTGCAAAACTTTGTACCCGGCCGTCAGTAGATCTGTATAACATTTCCAGGCTATTATTTTCTGCGAAATCTGCGGTTTAATCTGCGGTTATCTGCGAGAAGCCTTTTGAAAGTCCTTAAATATCCCTCATTCATCAATCTGTTAAAGTTTTGTTAATTCTTTTCACCCCGTTAAACTAAAGCCGGTTTGTTATGTCAATATGTTTGATTATTCGCAAGATGTATGTATAACAATTAATGAAAGGAAAGTATTACATGAAAAGATCACTTTTTATTGGAGTATTGATTTTAGGATTTTATTTCAGTTCTTCCATCGCACAAATGCAGGACGGCGGGCCTTCAGGATACAGTCCTGTAAATATACCGAAAGATGGATCCATGACAGGAGTTATCCTGGATGAAGTCACGGATCAGCCGGTTGAATTTGCCAGTATTGCGTTGTTTAGTCAGAGAGATTCTTCTCTAATAACCGGGACGATCACTGATATGACAGGTAAATTTGAGTTTAAAGATTTATCCTATGGTCTGTATTATGCAGAAATAAGGTTTGTAGGTTTCAAAAATACAAGGATGACTACAATAGCTGTTACCTCACAGAACAAAACCATTGATCTGGGTAAAATTATGATGGAACGATCGGTAACAGAGCTTGAGGGAGTGGAAATTGTAGCTGAAAGACCGCAAATGGAATATAAAATAGACCGTAAGGTGGTGTATGCCGAGTCGAATATCATAGCTGCAGGAGGTACTGCGGTGGACGTACTGGAAAATACGCCTTCTATTCAGACAGATATTGACGGTAATATAACCCTCCGGGGAAGTTCGAATTTTACCGTTCTCATTGATAACAAACCATCAGTACTTGAAGGAAGTGAAGCCCTTCAGCAGATCCCTGCAAGTTCCATTGAACGTATTGAGATCATTACAAACCCTTCTGCTAAATATGATCCCGATGGTACAGCCGGTATCATCAATGTGATCATGAAAAAACAAAAGCTCCAGGGATTCAATGGTATTGCCAATGGATCATACGGGAGTTTTAATCAGTACAGTGGTGATGTCCTGTTGAATTACAGGCTGAATAAATTCAATTTGTTCACCGGATTCAATATGCGGAACAGGAGTATGCAGGGTAGCGGATCTTCTGAACGTGAATCCTATTTGAATGATACAGTATTTTATCTCTCTTCAAAAGAATTGGGTAAAATGGGAGGAACAAGCAACGGCTTCAAAACAGGCTTTGACTACTATCTTAATGATATGAATACCATAAGCCTTCAGGGTAGTATCGGGAGCAGGGGATTCGGGCGGTCATCCTTATCCCGGTACCATGATTTTTCCGTCCCTGCAATAACAGACCTTTACTACCTGCAGGATAACAACTCTGAAAGAAACAGCAATTTTTACACTCTTACATTGAACTATGATCATAGTTTCGGCAGTCCCGACCATAAACTTCAGGCATCAGTATTTTATTCAAGGGACAATGATTCTGATTTCGCGGAACTAAAAGATACGGAAACCGATGCCATTTGGAATGAGAATGATGCGGAGCCCTATATGCAAAGAACTACAGAATCTGGTGATGAGAATGAGTTCAGGTTTAACCTCGATTATTTCAGGCCGGTGTTACAGGAGGGAAAATTCGAGGCAGGATACCAGTTCCGGCATGAATCAGGTACAACGGATTACATGTTCGACCTGTTTGATCATAATATGAATGACTGGATGAATGTTGAAGACCGGAATAATGGTGTTGAATTAATGCGGAATATCCAGGCCGGTTATGCCATACTTGGGACAACCACAAGGATCGTTGATTTCCAGGTTGGTTTAAGGGCGGAATATACCGACAGGCTGATCACCCAGTTAGCAATGGATGAAGAGTATAAAATAAACCGTATTGACTTTTTCCCATCAGCTCACATATCAAAACAACTGCCTTTTGAGCAGCAGTTGCTTCTCAGCTACAGCCGACGTATCAACAGGCCAAGGGAATTCTTCCTTGATCCTTTTCCAAATTATGAGGATCCTCTGAATATACGTATCGGTAATCCGGGGCTGGAACCCGAGTATGTAGATTCTTATGAACTGAACTGGCAGAAAAAAATCAAATCCACTTCTGTTTCTGCTGAATTATATTACCGGCAAACGAATAATATGATGTCCAGGGTATCTTACCTGCGTGAGGACAACATTATGATCCATACGATGGACAACATTGGAACGGACCATTCACTCGGTACAGAGGTTATGGTAACTGCATCGCCGTTTAATTGGTATGAATTAAGTGCAAGCGGAACAATGTTTCGTTACTGGATCAATGGAGAGATCGAAGGAGAGGATATAAGCCAGCAGACCACCACCTGGAATGCACGTTTGAACAATAATTTCAAGCTGAAATGGGGCACCAGGATACAACTCATGGCATTTTACAATGCACCATCTGTTACTGCACAGGGTGAGCGTGGAGGGTTCTTCATGATCAATGGAGGTGTCCGACAGGATTTTCTCGATAAGAAACTTACGGCTACATTCCAGGTAAGGGATATTTTCAGTACGATGAAAATGTCATTTACCTCTAAGGGTTCAAATTTTTATACCCATAACGAAAGGATGCCCCAATCCCCGATCTTTACGGTCAGTCTGAGCTACCGGATCAATAATTACAATAAACGTCAGACCAACAATGGATCTGATACAAATGAGATACAGTTTCAGGATCCGGAGTCGTTCTAGGAATGATGAATGATGAATGATGAATGATGAATGATGAATGATGAAGGGAAAGGAATATTGGAATACTGGAATGGTGGAATATTGGAATAATGGTGTATTAGTTTATTATATTGGTGGGTGGGAGTGTAGTGTTTGGGTGTATGCATTTCGTCTCTATTTCATCATGTAAAGAATTGAAACAAGTCATCCCGAATCCCGATTATCGGGATTCGGGATCTCGTTGTTTGAAGGTGTCCAACTCTGATTTTGAATACGATTATGTATTGTTGAATGTGTTCGGTTAGCAACCGGACTCTTCCATATCATCCCGGGTTGTTAAATGTGTCCGGTTGGCAACCGGACTTTTCTAT
>CAZRHW010000497.1:0-3079 GCA_964599785.1 uncultured Bacteroides sp.
CAGCGACGGCAGCGCAGCACGAAGCCGCAGTGTCGGCACTGAATAAAGGTGGCGCCGCCCCGGCGGTTGAGGAATAAAATCACCTGCTCCCCGCCGTTTACGGCCTGCGTCATCGCCTTTGACAGGGCACGACTGAATATGCTGCGGTTACCGGCCTTCAGTTCTTCCCTCATGTCCACAACATCGACCCCGGGCAGCGGCGCGCTGACCACCGGGACGACGCGTTCCGGAAGCTGAAGAAGTTTGCAGGTGCCTTCCCGGGCGCGGGAGTAGGTGACCGTATCAGGGGTGGCGCTGCCCAGGATGACCACCGCCCCCGTCAGTTCGGCCAGCTTTATAGCCGCATCGCGGGCGTGGTAGCGGGGTGACTGGTCTTCCTGCTTGTAGGTCCACTCGTGTTCCTCATCGAGCACGATAAGGCCGAGGTCGGGCTGGGGGGCAAAGAGGGCGCTCCTCGGGCCAATGACGACGTCGAACTCTCCGTTCCTTACTCTGCGCCATTCGTCATACTGCTCCCCCGCCGAGAGCTGGCTGTGCAGGACGGCGACCCGCTGCGGGAAGCGGGCGACGAAGCGTTCTATGGTCTGCGGAGTGAGCGCGATTTCCGGCACCAGGACAATGCCCCGCCGCCCCATCTTTACTGTTTCCGCCAGTGCCTGCAGGTAAACCTCGGTCTTACCGCTGCCGGTAACGCCGTGGAGCAGAAAGACGCCGGGCTGTGCCGGTGCTTTGTGTATCGCTTCACACAGGTGCGCTAAAGCGTTTTCCTGGGCACGGGTCAATTCAGGCGGCGATGCGGGCATAATGTCCTCATATGAAATCGGCGCCCGTCTAACTTCAACATACTCAAAAGTGATAAACCCCTGGCGCACCAGGGCATCGGCGGCGGCTTTGTCCACGCCCAGCTTCTGCCTGGCTTCCGACCAGGGGACTGGTTCCGCCTGCTCGCTTAAAAAATCAAAAAGGCCTGCCTGTTTGAGGGCCCTTTTTTGCTTCAGTCCCGCCGATATCTCCGGGGCAGCAGTTGTGGACACGTTAAGGCGCAAAAAGGGTACTTTCTTGGGTCTTATCTTTATCGGCTCAAGTTCGTAGTTTCTCACCGCCAGCTTCTGTCTTACCAGCTGCGAGACAATGGCCTGTGCCTTCTTTTCCCCTAGCTTCTTCTCCAGCTCTCTGAGGCTGACCCTCTCCTGCTGGCGCAGCCTGGCAAGCACCTGGCGCTGCTCTGGAGTGAGAGTAGGAACGGCCTGTTCATCGGCCTCTGGCACTGTGGAGATAAAGGTCAGCGTTTTCCTCTCAAATCCTGGCGGCAGCATGAGGGCCACCGCATCGAACAGGGGAGAGAGGTAGTACTCGCTTATCCACCGGGCCAGATTAACCCGGGCGGTGGACAGAAACGGGTGGGGCTCAATAATATCGATAATATCCCTGGTCTCGGCCACGGCCGGCTGGGGGCTCAGCGCCATGACAATGCCCTGGAGGGTGCGTTCGCCAAAGGGGACCCATACTGCCTGTCCCACCTCGATATTCAGGGGTGGGGGGATTGCATAGCTGAAGGTACGGCGCTGGGCAATCGGGGAATTGACACTGACCTCAGCATATTTCATACCGTGCTCCACCGATTGCCCCAAAATTTCTGCTGCCCTGTCGTGCGGGCTGGCACTTTTAACGGTAAGTGTTGCCGGGAGATTACTCTTTGGCTTTTTCTTCCGTTTCTTCTTCGGTCTTTTCTTCTGCCGGCTCTGTTTCCGGCTCTTCGGCAGCGAGCTCACCCTCGGGCCTGGCTGGTTCTGGCTCCGCTGCCTCTGGAGGAAGCTCACCCTGAGCCTGGGTCACCTCTGGCTCCGCCTCTTCGGTTGCCGCGGGCGCCTTTTCTTCTTCGGCGACTGCTTCCCCGCCTGCCGGGGCTGCTTCCGCCGTTTCCTCGGTGGGGGCCTCTTCCGCTTCGGCTAACAGTTCCGCTTCGGCTGGTTCTTCTGCCGTTGGTACTTCCTCTTCTTCAGCCTCAGCCGCCAGAGACTCCATCTGGGCCAGTTCTTTCTCCCGGTCCACCCGGCGCTCTTTGATGCGGGCTGACTTGCCGCTGCGTCCGCGTAGATAATACAGTTTGGCCCGGCGTACCTTTCCGTGGCGGATTATTTCCACCCGCTCCACTCTCGGTGAGTGCAGCGGAAAGGTGCGCTCCACACCGACGCCATAAGCGATGCGTCTGACGGTAAAGGTGGCGCCTACCCCGCCCCCCTGCATCTTGATGACCACGCCCTGGAATGGCTGGGTGCGTTCCTTACCACCCTCAATCACCTTGGTGTAAACGCGTACTGTATCTCCCGGGGCGATGTCAGGAATTCTGGGATTGCGTTTGACAGCTATCAGCGAATCAATATTCATTTCTCGGGCTCCTTGTTCAAACTGGACTTGGCTTTATCTAAAGCAGTGAATTGCTCCACTAACTGTTTTTCTTCTTGACCGAGTCTGGCCGTATCGATGAGGTCGGGGCGGCGTTCCAGGGTGCGCCGGATAATCTGCTCCCGGCGCCAGCGGGCAATCTGGGCATGGTTGCCAGAGAGCAGCACCTCAGGAACCGGCCAGCCCTGAAAATCAGCCGGTCGGGTATACTGGGGATATTCCAGCAGACCATGCACGTGTGAATCTTCCTGCGCCGAATTTTCCGAGCCGAGTACTCCCGGGAGCAGGCGAATGACGGCGTCAATGACCACCAGGGCCGGCAGTTCGCCGCCGGTCAGCACGTAATCACCGATGCTGATTTCATCGGTGACGAGGTGCTCCACCACGCGCTCGTCAATGCCCTCATAGTGGCCGCAGAGCAGGACGAGATGTTGGTACTTTGACAGTTCCATCGCGATTTGCTGGTTGAAAGGGCGACCCTGCGGCGTGAGCAGGACAATCGGCAGTTCCGCAGTCCCAGATTTTTCAGCGACCTGGGCCTTGACCGCGGCCACTGCCTCAAAGATGGGCTCGGGTTTGAATATCATGCCCGGACCGCCACTATACGGGTAATCATCCACGGTGTGGTGCCTGTCATGGGTGTAGTCACGGATGTTATGCACGTTGATACTGA
>CAZRHW010000498.1:0-3079 GCA_964599785.1 uncultured Bacteroides sp.
GGTTCACTCCAAATGTCACCATAATCTATGATGGAGATGATGCGGGGATCAAAGCGTCACTGAGGGGGATAGATCTTGTGCTTGAAGAAGGTTTGAATGTAAAAGTGATCCTTCTTCCTCAGGGGGAAGACCCGGATTCCTGGTCGAAAAGAATCAGCTCAAAAGAATTTTTGGATTATATTAAAAAAGAAGAGAAGGACTTTATATCCTTTAAGATCAGGTTACTTTTGGAAGAAGCTGAAAAAGATCCTGTTAAGAAAGCTGAATTGATCAATGATGTGGTCCGTTCTATTTCTGTTATCCCCGATACGATAACCCGCTCAGTTTATATTAAAGAATGCAGTAAACTGCTTGATACGGAGGAACGGATACTTTATTCACAGGTTTATCGTCTTAGGAGAAAACGTGCTGAAGACCGTTTTAACCAGTATGCCCGCGAAGAAAGGGTAAAATTCCAGTCAGCACCAATACCGTCATTCGTTCGTGAGATATACAGCGAACCGCAGGAAAAAATTCTTGTAAGATTCCTGATACAATTCGGGAATGAGAAACTTTTTGAAATTCATGATGAACAATCAGGGATCGAATATATTTCAGTTGCCGAATATATCATCAATGAGATCCTTAATGATGAGCTGGAATTTAAGAACCTTCTTTTCAGGAAGATTTTTGAAGAAATTCATGAATTTATCAAAAAAGGCGAAGTTATTGATATAAAATATTTTATTAATCATAAAGATGAGCAGGTAAGCAAGCTGGCTGTCGATCTTTTGAGTTCTCCTTATGAATTGAGCAAACTCCATAAGAAAAAAGGAGCATTCGTTGAGACGGAAGATATGCTTTTGAAGAAAAATGTGCCCAAAGCCATTATTGAGTATAAAAGAAAAATTCTTGAAACAGCCCAGAAGGAAAAAGAAAATGAGATACGAAAAGCCCAGGAACAAACCGAACCTGAAGAACAGATCAGTTATATCATGCAGCAATATATCCTGATCACTTCACTGATCAAAGCAATTTCAAAGGAAAAAGGCTGGGTGGTACTTAAATAAAAAGAATGACAGAGGACTTGACAACTTACTGATAATATATTAATTTTATATTGTTATCCTGTCGTGCAATTGAGCAGTTAGATGATTGAATCATAATATTTTTACTGAGCCGGACTACGGCATAGCTTCGCAAATTTCTCATTATTAATATCATCGGCTTATTTGTATAGCGTATTGCAGCTAATAAAACAGTAAATCTCTTTGCTATCATGCGTGTAGATTTTTCAAGATATTTAACCGAAAGATATTTAGAGACACTCTCAAAACAGGCATTCGAGGGTCCTGTCATCACTATTTCAAGGGAAGTAGGATGCCCCGGTAAGAAAATTGCCTCAAAGCTTGCCACCCGGTTAACTGAAATAAAAAGCCCGAAGGCAAAAAAAATCGATTGGAGATGGATAAGCAAGGAAATCCTGGCGGAATCGGCAAAAGAACTGGGAGTAAATCCAACGGAAATAGGGCATATTTTCAGGTATGAGAAACGAAGCTTTATGGATGAGATCCTCTCATCCCATTCAAAAAAATATTATAAGAGTGACAGGAAGATCAGGAATACCATTGCGAAAGTCGTACACAATATTGCCATTGAAGGGAATGTGATCATTGTCGGCAGGGGAGGAGTAGCCATTACAAGGGATATAGAAAAGTCATTTCATATACATCTCGAAGCTCCCCTCAACTGGAGAGCATTAAGGATTAGTGAAAGGTATTGTATATCTGCGGATGAAGCAAAAAAATATGCACTTGATATCGACAGGAAAAGAGCTGAGTTCCGGGATTATTTTCATGGTAAGGGCAGTGACTATTCATTTTTTGATGTTAAATTCAACTGTATGACCCTGAGTATAGATGATATCGTAGAATCAATCATAAAAATACTTCAAGTACGAACGTTAATTTGACTTTGTCTTTCCCGTCAGTTACCGGTTGAATCGACCATTTATCTATTTTGTTAGTAAGCTTCATTTTTTTAATCCCTAAAAACATTAATTTTATTATTTAAATAAATTTTATGATTGAATAGAATTTATGTTTAAATGATCAACTATTGTGCGATTGATGTTACTTAAAAACTGAATGATAATTTTTACAGAAGTACACCACGGCATGTCTCTTCAAATATCATAAAATAAATATTACCGGTTTAATGGCAGAAAGCATTCATTGATCATATCTTCATACAAATAATCAGGAAATAATGAACCTTAGTCGAATTTTGTTTTTTTCTGTTTTCATGTTTTCCCTATTTGTTGTCTCAACCTGCAGATCTGATAAATCATCAGACCAGATACCGAAAATCACCACGGGCATGTTGGAAGTACTTGATACTATTCCTGCTGAACACAAAGAAATTTTTTATCACATGTCACTTCCGGTAGAGATGGCTCATCTGTTTGAACAGGTAGGAGCCAATTATTTCCCGGATATTCTGAATTCTCCAAATAATCTCAGCCGGTATAATACCAATTTAAAGCTTGCCATGAACCTGGGAGTATTTGGTGTTGACCTCAGCTATGTTAAAATGTTCGAACGTCAGCAAAATACTGTAAATTATTTTACTGCTATTCAAAAACTTTCTGATGATCTGGGCCTGCCGAAAGAGATCTATACTGATATCCTGTCCAACCTGGAAGATTATGTCAGCAATAAAGATTCTCTTGCCAGGATATCAATGGATATTTATAAATCGACTGATCATTATCTCCGAAAAGCCGGAAAAGAATCTGCTGCTGCTATGGTCATGATGGGAGGATGGGTAGAAGGGATGTATATTGCCACACAGATATTTAAAAGGGATCAGGGAAATATCAAGCTGCTTGAAAAAATTGCTGAACAGAAATACACTTTGAACAGCCTGATATCACTGATGAATAATTATCATGAGGATGAAGAAATGACAGAATACTTGCTGATGCTGAAAAACCTGCGCAGATCATATGATAAATTTCAGATCTATTATATTGCTGATGATGTTGATGTAGATACAATCAATAAAGTCATCTCCGCGAGCAAATATTATATTGATATAA
>CAZRHW010000499.1:0-2811 GCA_964599785.1 uncultured Bacteroides sp.
TGAACTTGAACCATACATTTTTATTAACGGCACCGCTCCAGCAGGATCCCTGCGATTGGTCGGCGGTTGCTATAATATTACTGTATTTTGCAGCATCGGAGCACCAGCTATTCAGATCGGTTATTTCGATGGCATTCGCCATATTATCATTGGGATGAGCTTCCGTGACACAAAGTGTGAAAGTTCCCCTGTACGCAACATTATTGAAATTATCAACCGAAATAAAATACCAATCACCCGGGGTTAATCCCGTTGAGGCCACTTCGATATCACCGTTATCCGAATAATAGCTCTTACAGGACATTTCACTCAGAAGGGTGTCCCACAAAGCCACATAAGGTCTGACAAGTGTACCTTCCACGCCTGTTGTACGAACCTGGATAGCTATATCGGAAGAGGGTGCCTGAAACTTAAACCAGCGGTTATAATTCGGTCCGTTAGCCCAGCACGAACCCTTGCTCTGGTCTGCAGTTGCATTAACGGTAGAATATGCCGAATAGGCAGAACACCACCCGGTCAGGTCAGACAGTTCAATGGCACCTTCTGCAAAATTATAACTGATCTCATCATCTACGCAGAGCGTGAATGACCCCCTGTAACCATCTGCTCCATAATTATCCACAGTGACATAATACCAGTCGCCCGTTGTAAGCGATGTATAGACCAGTTCGAGATCACTGTACTGGACAGAGTATCGCGAACAGGCCAGTTCAATATCCATTGTATCCCACAGGGCAACATACGGATATTGCATGTCTCCTTCTGAACCACCTGTTTTTAAAAGGATTGTAACATTCGGACCGGTAGCCTGGAATTTAAACCAGCGGTTGTAATTCGGACCGGTATTCCAGCAAGAACCTCTTAGACCGTCTGCAGATGCATTGATGGTAGTAAACTCAGCATCCGCAGAGCAATAATCAGCATATGGTGAGATTTCCAGAGCACCTGCTTTAAAATCATAGTCGATCTGATCATTGACACACAAAGTGAAAGATCCCCGGTAACCATCAGCGCCATAATTATCGACAGTAATATAGTACCATTCACCCGGTGTCAGGTTATCAGCACCTATCCGCAGGTCACCGTACTGCGTTGTATACCGGGCACAGGCTATTTCAGTATCCAGCGTATCCCATAATGCCAGGTAAGGGTATTGCATGGTGCCTTCATCACCGCCAGTTTTCAGGTCGATTGTCACCTGGTCGGTGGTGGCCTGGAATACAAACCACCTGTCATAATTCGAGCCGGTATTCCAGCATGAAGCCCTGGGGCCATCAGATGATGCATTGATAGTTGTATAGGCTGCATCAGCGGAGCACCAGTTATTCAAATCCGTCAATTCTATTGCGCCTTCCTTGAAATCATAATCGATATCATCGGTAATACATAATGTGAAAGAACCACGATAACCGTCGGCACCATAATTATCAACGGTGATATAATACCTGTCGCCCGGTGTCAGGGTTGTTGCCCCGATCATCAGGTCGGAATACTGGCTGAAATAGCGCGCACATGCTATCTCGTTATCCAGGCTATCCCATAATGCGATATAGGGATATTGCATGGTACCTTCCGTACCACCCGTTTTAAGGTTAATCAGGATTTCGTTGGTAGTGGCTGTAAATGTAAACCACCGGTCATAGTTAGCCCCGGTATTCCAGCACGAACCTCTTGAACCGTCGGAGGAAGCATTGATGGTGGAATATTCTCCATCTGCAGAGCACCAGTTGTTCAGATCGGTTAATTCAATGGCGCCCGCCTTGAAGTCATAGTCAATATCATCGGTGATACAAAGGGTGAAGGATCCGCGATAACCATCGGCTGCATAATTATCTACGGTTATATAATACCATTCTCCGGGAGTCAAATCTGAAGCCCCGATCGTCAGGTCGGAATACTGTGCATAATACCTGGCACATGCAATCTCCACGTCCATAGTGTCCCATAATGCAATATACGGGTATTGTATTGTACCTTCCGAACCGCCTGTTTTGAGC
Source organism: uncultured Bacteroides sp. (assembly GCA_964599785.1). Taxonomy (GTDB): domain Bacteria; phylum Bacteroidota; class Bacteroidia; order Bacteroidales; family SM23-62; genus LJUQ01. The sequence continues at coordinate 1,998 of CAZRHW010000499.1, forward strand.
TGGATCAATACCTCAGTCGTAGTTGCCTGAAACATAAACCAGCGGTCATAGTTGGCCCCGGTATTCCAGCATGACCCCCTTCCACCGTCCGCAGTAGCATTCATCGTCGTAAACTCCGCATCGGCAGAACACCAGTTGTTCAGATCAGTAATTTCGTAAGCACCGGCTTTGAAGTTGTAATCAATATCATCAGTGGCACAGAGGGTAAAGGTGCCGCGATAACCATCAGCACCATAATTATCAACGACAATATAATACCAGTCACCGGGTGTCAGGGAAGAACTACCAACGACAAGATCACTATATTGTGCAGAGTATCTGGCACAAGCCAGTTCATTATCCAGGGAATCATATAAAGCAAGATAGGGATATTGTAATGTACCTTCATCGCCCCCGGTTTTCAAATCAACGAGTATATCACTGGTTGTTGCCTGAAACATAAACCACCGTGTATAATTCGGCCCTGTATTCCAGCAGGTACCTCTGGCACCATCTGCAGACGCATTCACAGTGGTATAAGCAGCATCCGGGGAACACCAGTTATTCAGGTCAGTTAATTCAACCGCACCTTCCTTGAAATCATAATCAACCTCATCGGAAAAACATAATGAAAAGGTGCCACGGTAGCCATCAGCAGCTAAATTATCAACAGATACATAATACCAGTCACCAGGTGTTAAACCACTGCTGCCAATTGTAAGATCTGAATATTGAGCCGCGTACCGGGCACAGGATAGCAAGGTACCGGGTTCATCCCACAAAGCTATATATGGATACTGTAAAGTACCTTCCGATCCACCTGTTTTCAGGTCTA
>CAZRHW010000499.1:2821-3071 GCA_964599785.1 uncultured Bacteroides sp.
CGTTGTAGTTCGGGCCTGTATTCCAGCAACCCGGCCGCACCCCGTCAGGCGTCCCGTAAATTGTCGTATATGCTTCTTCCGGAGAACACCAGTTATTCAGGTCACTTATCTCGTAAGCACCCACTTTAAAATCATTGGAAACGGTATCATCCACACACAGGGTGAAAGTTCCCCTGTATCCCGCTGCACCATAATTATCCACAGAAATGTAATACCATGTCCCTGGTGTTAGTCCTGTTGCACTGGCCTG
>CAZRHW010000500.1:0-2385 GCA_964599785.1 uncultured Bacteroides sp.
CCATGAATGTATTATAATGCTGAAGTGCCAGGATTGTTGTCGGCACAAGCAGAGCCACCTGTTTGCTATCGGTAACAGCTTTAAAGGCAGCACGGACAGCCACTTCAGTTTTGCCGAAGCCCACATCACCACAGACAAGGCGGTCCATGGGGAAGACAGCTTCCATACTCTCTTTGACATCCCGTGTAGCTTTCAGCTGATCCTCTGTATCTTCATACATGAAGGATGATTCCAGTTCTTTCTGGAGGTAGCTATCGGGTGAAAATCTAAAACCTTCTCTTGCTTTTCTCATGGCATAGAGATTGATCAGTTCCCTGGCTATATCCTTAACTTTTTTCTTGGCTGAAGATTTAAGTTTCTGCCATGCCCCGGTGCCGAGTTTATAGATCTTCGGGGGTTGTCCATCTTTCCCTTTATATTTTGATATCCTGTGGAGTGAATGAATACTGACATAGAGGATATCATGGTCTCTGTAGAACAGTTTAACAGCTTCCTGTTCACGGCCGTTGATCCGGATTTTTTCCAATCCTCCGAACTGTCCGATACCATGATCAACATGTACTACATAATCTCCGGGATGCAGACCTGTCAGCTCCTGTATGGTCAAGCTTTCGCTCCGGGAGAATTGGTCATCGAGCCGGTACCTGTGATATCTGTCGAAGATCTGGTGATCTGTATAGAGGGCAATATTCAGAGAGTGTTCGATAAATCCTTCATGCAGGCTGGCAAGCACAGGTTCAAACCGGATCTGTGGATCGATATCATGAAAAACAGATCTTAGCCTATCGATTTGTTTTTCATTGTCTGACATTATCATATTGATACAGCCGGCAACTGTATTTTGCCTGAGGTTTTGGCCAAGGAGCTCAAAATTCTTATTAAATGCAGGCTGAGGGGATGTTGAGAACACCAGTTCTGAAGAGGGAGACATTTTATAGTCCGGTCCGAATTCAATTATTCGTCCTTTCGACAGAATTGAGAATACCTCACCGGAAGATGCCAAAATCATTTTTTTATCATGAAAGGGGATTATTTCATCCCCGGCAATTGATTCAAAAGTAGTTTTATCAGCTATCTCATCGATTTTATTTATGACATATCCTGTATTAACGATCCAGGTGATCACCGGTCCGGAAGGAAAAGCGGAGAAGGGGATCCTTGAACCGGCATCAGGATTATTTTCTGCAGGAAAAGTCTGGGTATCGGGGAGGATCAGAATACTTTCCAATTTTGCTGTTGAAAGTTGGTTTTCAATTTCAAACGATCGGATTGAGTCCAGTTCATTCCCATAAAAGTCAAGGCGATAAGGTTGTTTAGCTGAGAAAGAAAATATATCGATAATACTACCTCTCACGGCGTATTGTCCGGGTTCATAGACAAAATCAACGGGACTGAAGCCAAGATCCTGAAGGACACCAGCAAATCCGGAAACGGTCATGTGATCTCCTGTTTTTATCCTGACTGATTTCTGATCCAGCATATCTCCGGGAACGACTTTTTCGGCGAGGGCTTCAGGGGAAGTTACAATGGCAAGTTTTTCAGGATTTTCCATCAGGCGTTCAAGGACGGAGGATCGCATCACGATATTAGCGTTACTGATTTGCCTGTATTGGACAGACCTTTTATATGAGGATGGAAAGAATTTTATTTCGCATGGAGCGCAAAGGTTCATAAGATCGTTATAGAAATAGGCAGCCTCTTCTGCATCGGGGAGGATAAAAAAGTGGATACCGGGGAATCCTTCGAGGGCTGTTGCGGCAAGAAGTGATTTGGAAGAGCCGGCCAGTCCCTTCAGGCGGATTGTTACCTTCTCCTGATGCCGGAGTATTTCCAGGAGTTTCCGGAAAGTTTCATTCTGAGGATAATATGACAGGAGACGGGATGGTTCCAATTATTGACTGATAAACAGACAGAGACTTGCAAAATTTCAGGTTTCGAAGATACAGTTATTCCGCGTATTTGCCAATCGGGGGTTGGCAGCGATGATCAGGTATATATCAGGATTTAATCATGGATACTACGCAGACCTGTCTGCTGCGTCTTCGTGCAGTTGCATTGGCGGAGCAATGCCGGCAGCCAAACGTTTACAATTTGCGGTTTTCATCTATTACAATATTATAAACCTGACTCCCGCCCCTGCCTGTCGTGCGGACACGCTGGAAGGTTAATCCCCTCTCTATCCCGATGGACCGGGATAGAAAGGGGGCATCAAGCAGGGTAATTATTTAATGATCTGAAAATTATCAGGCTACTTAACAGTTACTATCCATAACCGGTGTAAGCAGTTTTAAATTCAGACAAAGTATAATACATAGTTGGTCTTGTATTTTTGACGGGGGTGGTAATCATGATTATTTATTTGTTATTACATTTGGGGGCTTGGTT
>CAZRHW010000500.1:2395-3066 GCA_964599785.1 uncultured Bacteroides sp.
TAACATTTAATCATTATCATATGCTTGTATTTAAATTCGGAGGAGCATCTGTAAAAAGTGCAGATGCAGTCAAAAATGTCAGGGAGGTATTAAAGCGTTATCCGGATGACGAGATTGCTATCGTCATATCGGCGATGGGTAAAACAACGAATGCACTTGAGGTGATCACAGATCATTATTATCACAGGAGGAAGAAGGAGCTAAATAAATGTTTTAATGATTTAAAGAAATACCATGATGATATTCTCAAGGATTTATTTCCAGACACATCCCATGTTGCTCACAAAGAGATCGGGGATTTGTTCGGGGAGATGGAGTCGAAGCTGGAAAAGCCACATACGATGAATTATGATTGTGATTATGATCAGATCGTGTCATACGGAGAATTATTATCGACAAGGATTGTTTCGGCCTGGCTGAATGAAGTTGGTATAAAGAACAGGTGGATGGATATCCGGCGTTATTTAAAAAGTGACAACACATTCAGGGAGGGGAAGATTAACTGGGAGTTATCATCCAGGCTTATCAAGCAGGCTTTTCAGTTCAGGGACATGAAGTTATACATTACGCAGGGTTTTCTGGCCTCGACCATCAATGATATGACCACGACGCTGGGAAGGGAAGGGTCGGACTTCACTGCTGCCATCCTGGCTCACATTTTAAAAGCTGAC
>CAZRHW010000501.1:0-3062 GCA_964599785.1 uncultured Bacteroides sp.
CCATCCTTGGGCCTTTAAAGAATTCCCCGCAAAACTTATTTTTTAACGTTTATTTAAAAGTAGTTTCTTCCCCCTGAAGGACTCCGCCGATATATTTGGTCGTTCCTTCGTAACGTTTGTATGTTTCTTCTGTTTCATCGTCTTCATCGTCGGACGTTTGTTTTGCCGATGATAAAGCGGGGCCTTTTGGTTTTATTTCTTCAGTTTTGGGCGATGGTAAAGATGATTCAATTGATTTTATTTCTTCTTCCAAGGTATTGCGCAAACCGTCAATTTCATCGTCTATCTTTTTGATTTTAGCAAGAGTCTTTTTTGTAGGCTCGCCTTTATTGGGAAGAGCTGAAACCATATCCTCAAGGTCTTTGTCCGTTAATGTCAAATACAATATTTTATCGATATCGACAGGGTTAAAAATTGCATCTGACAGACGAAAGGGAAATATATTTTTTTCATGATAATCGGATAAATATCCGGTTAGTTCCTTTAAAACTTCGGCCTTGTTAGATTCAACCTGCTTCTTTAACTCTTTTAAAAACTCTTGTTTTTCTATCGGCAGGTTAATAAGATCCGACTTCTTTTTTTGAAGGCCCTGGATCTTTTTCTTAATATCCAAACATCGCTTTTCTGCCCGTATTTTGTGGCATTTCACTAACCGATCCCTTTCACTTTCGACCTGCAAAGCCAGGTCTGTTACAAAGCGCCGGGAAAGGCCATGTTCGATTATTAAATTTTTTATAGCCTCCCGATTTTCTTTATTCAGCCTAACGCCGCATATCGATATAAAGCCTTTTATAGCCTCATCCACTGAAGAATAGGCGTCCACGGCAAGGGGATTTTCTACCTCGCGAATCTTCTTTACATGAGTTGGAAAGTGTGTGATATTGCCTTGCTCTTGAGGCGTTTCATAGAGTGTGTTTGTAACTTCCAGGGTTTTTGCGGCCTTAACAGCCCCTTGATGAGCCGTTTCCTTGTGGGCCGTGAATGTACCCACGGGATTAGGTTTGAAATTTTCAACTTCGTATTTTTCGCCGGTGTTTTTATCTTTAACCGCTATCTTATCTTCAAAGACACCCACCTCCACATAAACCTTGGCATTATGCAGGCCCTTTACTTCATAGGGCACATTATCAATACAAAAGCAGCCGTCCGCTCCCACCGTTCGCTCAATGGTTTTTGTTATGGTGGATAGCGCATTTTCCGGCATTGCTACCGCTCCGCCGCGTTGATTGATCCTTTTCCATGCCTGTAAACGGGTGATCTCTTTTTCATAGCGGTGCGCCCTATTATTATATTCTTGCTGAAAATTTAAAAATTGCCGGTTAAGCTCGCTTAAGGTTATCTCGAATTTTTTCCAGTCTGGTTGTACGAAAAACGGCGCTTCAAACCGTTGCCACACGGTACGCCAGGGCCGTTCTATTTTGCCGTGTGCTTCCTTGTTTTCCGGTTCACTCGGATCTTTTTCAACGTTAAGTCGCTCAAGAAAATTATTAGCGCTTTTACCCCTCATCATTGGGCCGAGGTCACCCTTTAACTTTTCAGGCAGTCCGAAAAACGGTTTGTCTTCATTCTTTTCCCACGCCCAGGCCAGAAAGAGCAGATTATCTTTTGCGTTTTCCCCATATGCAACCGTATAACGCGCCACATAATAACCTGAGTAATCATCCACAAGCCCGTAAACCCAGGGCCTCAGGCGGATAGGAGCGGGTTTATTTTTATAATACTGCGAACCGCGATGAAGTTTTAAGACATAGTCACCGTCCGGCGTTTTTCGATGGACATAGAAGCATTTTGAGCTTGAAGCGTCCACATGATGCAGTTGATTCGGATATTCGGCTTGAAAGCGCTGTACCCGCCGTACTTTCTTGTTTAAATTCTCTTCCCTGCCGATACGGTCGAATGTAGATATAGACACGTTTTTCATTTCATCAGGAATCAGGCCGTTTGATATGGCGATACGAATCGCCTGCTCTGTGGTAATTTCACCGATATGCTCAGGTGGCTTTTTCTTGATTTGAAAAACAATATTCACGTAATCCTCAATATTCTCAATCCGCCGCTTGCCTTTGGTTCGTCTATCTTTGTTGCCCAGTTCTCGGGAAAGATTTCTTACAGAATAGCCTGTTATACCGGCCCATTCCTGAAGCACATGCATTTTAGCGCCATATGGCGCTGCCTCCCAGTCGCTAAGAATTATACGTTTGATATAAGGGTCAAGTGACATTACGGGCACTCGTGATATGGATTAAATTTCAGATCCCACAGTCGTTCCAGCTCCATTATCGCTGTTCTGGCTTCTGTAAGCGAGCCCATCACTCGGGCCTGAATGTGCATGTTATCCCTGATTCTTTCATCCAAGATGAACCTTGCGCAAAGGCTTCTAAATTGTATTGCCGCCTTTTTGATTTCCTCTCCCTGCTCAAGCATCCATGTTTCAGGCTCTTTTTCTTCCGGGTCAAACACCTTGAGCCGTCTGTTTTCTTTGACCAGGCAGTCTCTCTCGGTTGTAAGGTTTTTGATTTCTTCGGTTACGATATTTTCATGTCTTTTTTTGAGCTTTTTAACCTCGGCTTCTTTGGCTTGCTTTTCCTCTAAAATATGTTCAATCGCGGCTTTCAGATCTTCTTTGTGATCATCGTTAATCGGGATCTCGTTTTCACCGATTCTGACAAGGCCATCTTCAATGGTTATTTCACCTTCATTAGCAGCCCAACGGAGCTTTTGAAGATCGCGGTATCCGACCTTAAAACTGCTAACGGATAGCAAAAATTCTTCTCCTAAGACACGCAGGTCTAAAATTCGTCTGTCAATAAGCTGCCTTGAATATCCTAAACGATTACAGAACCTTTCCCATGTTTCGACACCTGGAATATCCTTGTAAATTTGGGTGTCTTTGACCTGTTTTAGCCATACCAGACTGCTAACATCTGAGAACTTTTTCATCATATCTGCTGTCTGAATCTGTCCGAACATCCGGTATGTTTCCGCAATCAATTTTTCCCTTTTTTCCCGTTCGGCTTTTTCGGTCTGCATTTTTTTGATTTTTATTGCGAGGGTTAAATCTT
>CAZRHW010000502.1:0-3060 GCA_964599785.1 uncultured Bacteroides sp.
CCTTGAAATCCTGTGAGGCAGGTCGGACCCTTTCTTTAAAAAGGGAAAAAGAATGAATACGACAATCGCCAGAACGAGGGTAAGGAGGAGACCTGCGATCCAGTACAAAACACCCCGCATCATACAATGCCACCTCTTTCTTCAAAGACCACCGCCGCATCGGACCACAGTTTCTCGAGCCCATAGAAATCTCTCGCTTCCGGGAGAAAGATATGGATGATAAAGTAATTATAATCGAGCAGGACCCATGGGGAATTCGTATTTACGTTTGAAGATATGGACTTCATCCCATGCCCGCGCATAAACTCCTCGATATTGCGCACCTGCGCTTTCGTTTGAACAAAAGAGGTTACTGTGCAGATAATAAAGTAATCCGTGATACTCGTCTGGCTTCTGAGATCGAGCACAACGACATCCTGGGCCCTGTTGTCCCGCAACAGCTCGGCTGCCTCCAGAGCTATCCTGTCCATTTCAGAGAGGATTCTCTCACCTGACATATTTGCCCTCAAAATCGTTCCCGATGATGATAGTGACATCAACCATGAGGGTTTTATCTATCTTGGTGTGGACTTCCTGGCAGTTGATTATATCGGCGATGCGTTTCGCGAGTGAAGGCCTTCCCATCCGGTCGATTACGACAGTCTTCTCGTAGTCGCTTTTCGGTGCATTTCCGAAGTGGACGATGTTGAACCCATACTCGACGAAGTAGTTTCTCAGGCTCTGCGCCTGTCCGGGGTTTGTTGAACCATTCAGGATTTCGATATATATCTCGTCCCCCACAGGGGCGGGGCCCTCGTCGTTTATAAATTTCTTCAGGTTTTCGATCCGGCTTTTCAGCCAACTCCCGTTTTCAATAGGTGTTATATACTGCTCCTCCTTTATCATCGTATTCTTCCCGAACATGCGATAGAACTGTATCTTCGACGCCGAGACATTGCTCATCTCCGATGCGAGGACCTTCAGGTCCCGCCTGCCCATATTCGTGACAACCCCCTTGGTGAGAATCTTGGATACCCTGGAGCTGTTGAGTAAAAGCTCTATATCTGCAGTCCTCTCGAGAAGCGACTCTAAGAAGACACGATGGTTCTCCACAAAGATCTTCATTCCCGAGTCGCCATGTTTATAGAGCAAAAACTCCCTAACTTTCGCACCGTCAAGGACGAGATTCCCCTTCGGCACCTGTATAAAGGTTTTATTCTCGGAATCGAGCAGGATCAGGGTGTTCTGATTATAGATCTCAACCCCCTCTAAGAGGTCGACGAGCTTCTCAACATCGGCCAGATCGTAGGCGAGATAGAAATCGAACTCGTTCCCCGTAAGCTTCTCGACGGTCTTTTTTACAATCAAAGGACCGCCCCGAAAGTATATGTTCCCCAGTATGTCATATGCAGGTTTGTCTTCATACTCCACCTTCAGCCTCGTTCTCGGAGGCATAACGAGAGAGGCGAGCTTCTTCGTCTTCGGGTTGTAGAAATAGAGGAGCACCGTTTCGGTTTTCTCGCCGTTGTTCTCCACGAAGACCCACGAAACCGTTTGCCCTGTTTCCAGAATCTCCTCGAGCTCGCTCGCCCTGAAGTAGAAGATGAAAAGAATAGTCCCGACTATGATGCCGATCGCAACCAGTATAAGAAGAATACTTACCCAATCGAAATCCGACTTTCGATTGTTGTGTTGAAATCTGATGTCCGATACCTTGATACCCATATCAGCAAGAATGCTCCTTGTTAAATGTGCGCACATAGTGTACGCATAGAGTAGCGCCGCGGTTTTAGAAAGTACACCCCACCCTGTACCGTATAAGCTCATTGTACCCGAGAAGAGTGTTACTGCATATGAATGTCTTTCTTTGAGCCAGTGTTCTCAACATAGCGCTGAATATATACAGTACCGTTTCGTCGAGGTTTCTTTTTGCGATCTTCCTCGCGGTCTGCACCCCGCGAAAACTCCTATTCGGCTCGATGTAGTCCGCCACAAAGACCACTTTGTCCAGGATAGACATTCCTGCATCCCCCGTCGTATGCAGCTCGATGCTGTGCAACACCTCCTCGTCGCTGATGCCGAAATCTCGACAGGCTATGACTCTTCCCGCATACGCATGCAACAGTCCCCTGTTTTGAAAGACTGCTTCGGTGTCGTTCATCGTGGTCGCGTGGTTCTTACCGATAACACGCTGCGCAGTAAACAATCCGGGTGTCATTTCGGCTTCCTGATTCGTTTTGACCATGCAACCCATTAAGGCGATCCGTTGCATCGTCTGAAGCGGCAGATCTCTGGCGACGTCGTGCAGGATAGCAGCAGTACCGGCTTTCTTTGTATCGCATCCGTACTTGCCCGCGAGGAGTACAGCTGTATCCTGTACGCCCTCTGAGTGTAAATACCTCCCTTTCGTGACCCTTTCTTTTACCGCGCGCTTAAGCTGCTTAGCAGGGGGTAGTATCACCCTCGCCCTCCGGCCCGGCTGTCGCGGCCCCCGCCCGATACAGCCCGTTTTCTTTAATATACTCTAAAACCCCATCAGGTACAAGGTATCTGACACTCCTGCCGAGCCGCACGCGCCCGCGTACCTCGGACGAGGTAATATTGATCGTTCGCCCCTCGTAGCTGAACCAGCTTTTTCCTTTTTCCTCCGGCGACAGGGTATTCCTCCCGGCGACGGCATGGCCCGCACGTATGAGCACAATGATGCGGACAAGCTGTAGGAGAGTCTCTATCTCCTTCCAGGTGTGAAGTGTATCCGTCAAATCCGAACCGATGATCAGATACGGCCTCTCGTCGAGCGCATACCTGTCATAAAGATACCTGACCGTGTCGATCGTATAGGATACTCCCCCCCGCTTCAGCTCTATGTCGTCACACCGGAAACAGGGATTCTTCTTTATTGCAAGCCGGACCATTTCGAGCCGGTGAATGGGATTAAGGTTCTCAGGCGCCCGTTTATGCGGGGGAAGGTTGGTGGGAATGAAAAAAACCGTATCGAGAGCGTACTCCTCCCGTATATCCTCGGCAAGTCTCAGATGTCCGGTATGTATGGGATTGAAGGTTCCCCCGAAAACCCCGAGT
>CAZRHW010000503.1:0-3057 GCA_964599785.1 uncultured Bacteroides sp.
TCAGGTACAGATAAAATTTATTATGGGCTTGAACAATAAATTCGGGAGATTCAGGCAGATTCACAGGTTGGATTGTTCCTTCCTGAAAGGTGAACACATTTGTGGTCGTTTGTATAAGGAGGTAACCATTTGCAGGGAAGATTTTCCTGACCTGTCCAAATTCCGTAATGCTATCCCCGGAAGTTGATAACAAATTGATGAAATGCATAGAACCATCCTGGAGGTAAATGATCGTTCCGAAGGTATTATCTCCTCCGGCAAAAATCCTTCCTGTACTGTCACTGGCAACTGATATTTCTCCGGTAATCAGGACTTTTTCCCAGTGGAGTCCATCGTAGCGAAGGACACCGTTATATCCGCCAATATAAATAAAGCCTTTTACATCCTGCGCGATTGAATTAAATTGATATATTCCGGTCGGTTTTACAGGCCGGACATGATGGGTATAAGGTAATCCAAGTTCTTGATATTGTGCAAATAATGCTGAAGAGGGATAATAAAAAAGAAAGAAAATCTGAAAAAAAATAATTCTTGACTTAACTAAATTGTAGAGAAAATTCATAACTTGTGTCTCTTAAACTTCACATTTAGCCATGTTGACAAATTTAAGAATTAATGCAATAAATCATTAATAATAAATTTATACCCTATGGAAACGACAACTAAGAAGATCATTATGGTGCCCTGGGATTTCTCCGAAAAAGCTGAATTTGCCCTGGAGCATGCAATCGGGCTTAGTAAAATCTTAAGTACTGACGTGGAGCTCATCCATATTGTAAAGAAAGATAAGGAAGTGGAAGATGCCACCAAAAGATTGAATAAAACTATTGAAGAAACCGTGAAAAAGTTTGGTATCAAACCTACACCTCTTGTAAAAGAAGGTAATATATTTACAACCATCTCAGAAATTGCTACTGAATTGCATGCAGAAATGGTAATTATGGGGACTCATGGGATGAAAGGTATGCAAAAACTGGTTGGAAGCTGGGCACTCAAAGTAATTTCAGGATCAAAGGTTCCCTTTATTGTCGTTCAGGCCCCGCCATCCTCACATGGCTTTGCGGAAATTGTTTTCCCGCTGGATTTCAGGAAGGAAAATAAGGAAAAAATAAACTGGATCTATTATATTGCCAGACTGTATAATTCAAAATTTCATATTATTAAAGCAAAATCTTCGGATAAAAAATTCATCAAGGGGATCCACTCAAATCTTATGTTTACAAAGAAATTCCTTGATAATAATCAAATTCCCTATGAAATTATCACCGCAGAAGGGAAAAAAGATTTCACAACTGAAACAATTGAATATGCTCATCAAATAAATGCTGACCTGATATTGATTATGACTACAAAAGATATTAATCTGGCAGATTACGTTATCGGGGCACACGAACAATCCATCATATCAAACAAATATCAAATCCCCGTAATGTGTATCAATCCAAGACCAGGAAGGATAGCAAGCGGATTCAGTGCAACAGGAGGTTAATTTAGTATTAAAGGTTTATTTTAATAAAAAGATATTCATAATTAACGCAAAGAACCCGGTCAATAAGCAAGAATATTTCTGACCTTGGGTTTTTTGCGTTTTTTTTATTTTCAATAATGAGTCTACTCCGAAAAATATTTTATCGCCACAAAGGCACAAAGAAATACTTATTGTAAGCCATTGATAATAAATTCTTTATGAAACCTGGTGCCTTTATGTCTTTGTGGCATTTTTCATTTCTAGGGATTTTTGTAGTGGACGTATAGTTGGATTGATAAATCAGGATAAATGAAAGAACTTGTTCTTGCAACTAATAATATTAACAAACTTAGAGAGATTCAGGAACTGATAAGGGATCATTATAAGTTGCTGAGCCTGAAAGACATTGGATTTGAAAGAGATATTCCGGAGAACCGGCAGACTATTGAAGAAAATGCATTGCTAAAAGTTCGTTATATCCATAAATTATTTTATAAGGATTGTATAGCAGATGATACTGGCCTGGAAGTTGAAGCCCTGAATGGGCAGCCGGGAGTTTTTTCAGCACGTTTTGCTGAGTTAACAGGTGAAGTTCGTCAGGATGAAAATATATCAGATGCCAATATCCGCAAGTTACTTTATCTGATGAAGGATATTCAAAACCGAAGGGCACGATTCAAAACCATTATTGCACTGATAATAGGTACAAAGGAATATTTATTTGAAGGTATTGTTGAAGGTCAGATACTGAATGTTAGAAGAGGCTTATCTGGGTTTGGTTACGATCCGGTTTTTCAACCTTCAGGGTATCAACTAACCTTTGCGGAAATGTCACTGGAACAAAAGAACAGGATCAGTCACAGGGCAATAGCAGTGAAAAAGCTTGTGGAATTTCTAAAAACACAAACTTAGCTGATTTCCTCTGGTTAAGTTAGTAAATAGAAGTGTTACAAGTTGCAAGTTACAGGTTACAAGGTTGTGTGAGTTTGGGAGCGGATATCAAACTTTTAAAAGACTTCCCGTAAATTTTGCAGATGTCTCATATCCAGCGATTTAATTTCTATGGAATCTGCGGGAAATAATAACAATATTCTAATCCAATACTTTAAAATTTTTGTGGAACAAATCCATAAAATTAAAATCAGTAATTTATAAGGCTTTTAATAAAAACTATTAACAGCGCAGATACATTTTGAATTATTACAGGACCTTTCAAACGAAAGAGTGTAATTGCAAATTCATAATTTTTCTGCAATAAATTACATCAAATTGAAAAAATAAGTAAAAAGAATCTCTGTTTTAAAATAAGTTTATAATCCTTACGTATATATTATGCTGTCAGTAACAACAACTTTTCAAATATCCAGATCTGTATATGGATGTCAGGAGACCTCAGGGGCAGATATATATAAAATATTTATTAATAAAAACTTCAATTATCCAATTGAGTAAGGCCATAAATTATAATCAATGAGAGAATTTATCAAATCATTATTGGCTTTTATGTTGATTCACACGGTGTTTGTGGCGGCTAATGGACAGATGACAATTGGTGCGTGGAGAACTCATCTTCCATACTCACAGGCAAT
>CAZRHW010000504.1:0-3048 GCA_964599785.1 uncultured Bacteroides sp.
GGACTCAGAACGTTTGCAGCTCCTTAAACCATTTATGCCATGGGAAGGTGAAGACCTTACCAACATGAGGTTATTGATAAAAGTTAAGGGCAAATGCACAACCGACCATATCTCCATGGCTGGTCCCTGGCTTCGTTACCGCGGACATCTGGATAATATATCAAATAATCTCCTGATCGGTGCCATAAATTATTTCAACGATACGCCCAATGCTGTTAAAAACAATATAAGCGGTGATTATGCTCCTGTACCTGACACAGCCCGATCTTATCAAAAAGCAGGACTCCAATCGGTCATTATAGGTGATGAAAACTATGGAGAAGGTTCATCCAGAGAACATGCAGCCATGGAACCCCGTAACCTTGGTGTAAGGGTGGTACTGGCAAAATCATTTGCAAGGATACATGAGACCAACCTAAAAAAACAGGGTATGCTTGCATTAACCTTTATCAACAAGGAAGACTATAATAAAATAAGAGAAGACGATACCATTGAAATAACCGGACTGAAGGATTTTTCTCCTGACAAATCCCTCACTATCATTCTTCATCATGCAGATGGCAGTAACGAACAATTTGATGTCAGCCATAGCTATAACCGGAAACAGATTGAATGGTTCAAAGCAGGATCAGCATTGAATCTGATAAAAAAGCAAGGATCAATGGCCTGAGATCGTTAAATCGGGAGAAGGATTACAGCCAGAGAAAAGTATTGCATGGAAAAAGGCTGAGGCTAAGAATGGGTGCAAGATGAAGGGTGCAAGGTGCAAGGTACAGGGTGCAAGGTGCAGGGTACAAGGTGCAGGGTACAAGGTGCAAGGTGCAAGATGAAGGGTGCAAGGTGCAAGGTGCAGGGTACAAGGTGCAGGGTACAAGGTGCAAGGTACAAGGTGCAAGGTACAGGGTGCAAGATGAAGGGTGCAAGGTGAAGGTTACAAGTTGTAGGGTGCAACGTGCAGGGTGCAACGTGCAGGGCCCCGGGCAATAAGAAATAGTCGCACCTGTGAAAAACAGGCAATCCATGCCTGATGGCCTTGCTCCACCGGCAGAATGCCGCTGAAACTTTTCCGATGGCGCAAGCGGTTACGCGAAAACACAGCAGGCAGGTTTGATTGTCACTATTTTTCGGGCATCCTTCTTCTTAAAACTTTTTTTACTATATTACAGTATTAAATACCAGGATCAGGCAGGATATGTTTCAGAGAATTATCGAATGGCTTGAATCAAACCAAAGACCTTGCTTTTTCAAAGAGCATATCGGAATAGAATGCCCTGGTTGCGGATTACAACGATCATTCATCGAATTACTCAAAGGTAACTTCATGGACAGTATTTGTCTGTATCCTGCCCTTCTTCCCATTCTGGGTATGTTCCTCTTCCTCTGCCTGCATATCATACTGAAATTCAGAAATGGTGCCCGGATACTGAAAATAATGTTCGTGACGAATATAAGCCTGATATTTCTTCATTATATTTATAAACTGATAATCATGTAATACCTTCAATTATGGAAACCATTGAAAATGTAAAAAGTCCTGAGTCATCTCAGAAAATTCCCCTGCAAAATTCCACCGCTGTCCTGGTATTGGGAATTTTTTCAATCGTCACAAGCTGGTGTTGCGGATTTATTGCATTTGTTGGCCTTGCTCTGGGAATTGTGGCACTTGCACTTTCCTCAAAAGCTACCGCAATGTACCAGGAAAATCCGGGGAAATATACCGAAGGCTCTTTCAAGAATGTGAATGCAGGGAAAATATGCGCCATCATTGGTATTGTCATTTCGGGAATTCTTATTCTTATCGGACTGGTCTATATTTTCATCGTTGGAGCCACACTCAGCACATTGTTTGGTGTTCTGCCCTGGGAAAACCTGATAAACTAATTGAACCTGACATCCATCAGGAGTTCAATTCTACATGTATGATCAAGTGACCCTGGAAGAAAGAATCGGAGCCTTTCACAAGCTCGGTAGATTGCTGGAAACTTACCTTCGATTTGTTAAAGAAAGCAAATACATCGATGACTGTAAATCTATAGCACAAAAGGATCCTCAATACAATTCAACTTTTGAGAAAATAGACAGCATCATTGAAGAAGCCGGCTTATTAAATCCATGGTTTACCAGGCAGAATATTATTTTCTCCCTTCTCGAAATTACCAGGTTACTGAAAAAAGAAATCCTGGTCAAATGGTTATCTGCTTACCCTCGTGAAGCTTTTGAACCTGTGATCCCTCAAAACATTGGTGTTGTCCTGGCCGGTAATATCCCACTGGTTGGTTTCCACGATTTTTTATCTGTCCTGGTCAGTGGTCACAGGTTCATTGGTAAGCTATCCTCAAAAGACGACCGGCTCATGCCACTGCTGGGAGACCTGCTCATAAAAATGAACGGGGATTTCAGGAACATGATTGAATTTAAAAAAGACAGCCTCTCTGCCATCGATGCAATTATTGCTACCGGCAGTGATAATACATCCAGGTATTTCGAATATTATTTTGGAAAATATCCTCATATTTTCCGCAAAAACAGGAATGGCGTAGCAGTCATTAACGGATCAGAGAATATGATCCGGCTGACAGATCTTGCAGAAGATATTTTTGCATATTTTGGACTCGGTTGCAGAAGTGTATCCAAACTATTTGTTCCTGAAAATTATGAATTTGATAATTTTTTTAAAGCCATCGAAAAGTACAAATTTCTTGCCGATCACAATAAATACATGAATAATTACACCTACTATAAATCTGTATATCTGCTCAACAGGATGCCATTTCTGGACAATGGATTCCTGATCCTTAAACAGGAGGAAGGATATCATTCACCCATTGCCTGTTTGTTTTACGAATCCTTTCATTCACCCGATTTCATTGCCGGAAAACTTACAACTGATGAAAGCCGCATCCAGTGTGTTGTCGGCGAGGAACTGGAAGGTATTAAGACAATTCCTGCAGGCAGGTCTCAGCATCCGGAGCTCTGGGATTATGCTGATAATATTGATACAATAGATTTTTTACTTAACTTGGGTAATAAAAAAACCCGATGATCTAT
>CAZRHW010000505.1:0-3042 GCA_964599785.1 uncultured Bacteroides sp.
CTCGGGTTTACTGATTACGATGAAAACCTGGGAGGCTGGAAAGGATTGGTATTCACATCAGGAGGGGCTCATCCCGATACTTCAAGGCTGAGTATTTGTAAAATAATGTTCGCTAAATGTATTGATGATTCTCACGGTGCAATATCTAATTCCGACGCTCATAAACTGAAAATAACGAATTGTGTCATCGAGAATAATTATGGAGAAATTGGAGGTGCAGTTTCATCCTTCGGATCTCAGGGAGCAAGTACTTTTATAAAGGATTGTCTGTTAAGAAACAATGTTGCAAGCGGTCATGGCGGGGCAATATACGGATCGCAAAAAACAAGGATAATACATAATGTGATTTCCAATAATCATGCCGGGCAATGGGGGGGAGGAATATATTTAGGCTATTGCGACGATTTAATTGCAGATAATATCATTACGCATAATTATGCTGAATTTTCCGGTGGGGGCATTAACAACCGCTATGGTAGTCCCCGGATCGAGAGGAATACATTTGAATATAATCAAACAGATTCTGAAGGGGGTGGGATATCCTGTTCGAACTATTCTAAAATGCGGATTATCAATAACCGGTTTACGAATAACACTGCCCAGTTTGGAGGAGGGATTCATATCAGTTTTTCAGAACCTGAGATCATAAATAATATTATCAATAATAACGAAGCCATTAGTAAAGGTGGGGGACTTCATTTTCGCGAATCAGAAGTGAAAGTGGTTAATAATACAATTTGCAATAATTACGGGTCAACCGGCGGTGGATTACATTGCGATAATTCAAAATCGACCTTAAATAATAATATTTTTTGGAATAACACGGCCGGAACTGGTAATCAGATTTATATAGAAGATAATTTTTCCAGCCCGGATATTTATTATAGCTCTATCGAGGATGGTACAGGAGGATTCGGATTTTATGCCGGCACCACTTACCAGGGCACATATCAGAATAATATCGAATCCGGTCCCCTGTTTGCGGATCCTTTTTCAGATACAGGCGTTCAGCCTGATGCCCCGGATGCCGACTGGAGTGTGTTGACTTTTTCTCCCTGTATAAACTCGGGAAATCCCGACCTGACAGGTATGAATATACCATTATATGATATCAGTGGAAATGCCAGGATCAGTCATGGCAGAATAGACATGGGAGCCATAGAAACACTCATCGGCAAAATATCTATTGGCGGAACAATCCCTTCAGATTCTGCCCTTGTTGCAGACACTGTTGAAGTTACAGGTGATATTATAATTCCTGATGGTGTAACCTTGACAATAGCGCCGGGAACGAAAGTCCTGTTTAACGGTCATTTCAAAATAGATGTGAAAGGAAGATTGCTGGCACAGGGCACCAGGTCAGATACCATATATTTTACGGTTGGGAACAATGCCGGATTTTATGATTTTGAAAATACTGATGGCAGTTGGAATGGTATTTACTTCAATAATGGATTGACCGGAGCAAATGGAGCTATGAATGATAATGATTCTTCCTTACTTTATTATTGTTATATCAGTTATGCAAAAAGCCTTGGAAATGGAGGTGCATTTTATATTGAACAGTTTTCAAAGATCCGTCTTGAACATTGTGTGATTGAAAATAATGCAACAGTGTATTCAGGTGGTTCCTACTATCTCGGTGGCGGTTTATACCTTGATCACGCCAACCTCTGTATTAACAGATGCAGGCTCAGCAGGAATATTAGCTATATGGGTGCGGCAATATGGAGTGATAATTCTGATTTTACAATTGAAAATTCAGTTATAGACCAGAATGCATGTATTCCAATGAATGGATATGGCGCTTCCATCAATATGAGAAGATCATCACCGTTGATAAAAAATTGTGATATTGTCAATAATAACAATGAGATAGGATCATCAGGCGGATTAAATCTGGATCATTCCGACCCGTTGATCATGAATTGCAGGATCTGCAATAATAAATCGAATTATTCTTACCAGGCGGGTGCCGTTTTCTGTGATTATGGCAGACCATTGTTGATCAATAATCTTATCGCCAACAACAACCAGAACACGATGATATTTAATAATACTGAGGATGCCATCCTGATTAATAATACGATCGTGAATAACTGGAACAAAGGATTAATTTTCGATCATTCGATAGCTCATATTTATAACACAATATTCTGGGGAAATACAAACGGACAGATAGTTTTTAAAGAAGATTATGGAACTGAAAATGACATAAATTTTTACAATTGCATCATTGAGGGGGGTATCAGTGAATTATATTTCAACAAGGGATATATAGATGACTACCTGGATATATTGGATGCAACACCAAATTTTGTTCAACCGACCCCATGGGCAGGAGCGGATTTTGATGGTTTATCCGGCAACTGGGCAGTGGACATATTTTCTCCCTGCATTAACTCCGGCACCCTTAATATTCCTGATTTTACGTTTCCATCAACAGATCTGGCCGGGAAACCGAGGATAAATTCCACCTCGATAGATGTTGGAGCTTATGAAGATCAGGGTGGACCTGTTACGATAACGATCAATCCTTACGGGGGGTCTAAATGTGAAGGAGACAGTATTTCATTTTCTATTGAAGTTGATGATCAGGTAACATATCAATGGCAGATAAACAATGTGGATATTCCCGGGGCTGATTCCAGTTACTTATCAATTAATCCTGTCACTCCTGCTGATGAGGGAGTTTATCGATGTAAAGTTTCAAATTCTTATGGCACTTTCAGCAGCGGGGAAGCTTACCTGATCGTGAAATCTCCTCCTGAAATACTTACTGAGCCCTCCAGTGAGTGGCTTGAAATTAATAAATCAGTTAATTTGTCGATCATCGTAACAGGATCCATCCCGATGATCTATCAATGGCAGAAGGATGGTGAAAATATTTCAGGAGCAAATTCACCTGAATATATTATCCGGCAAGTTGGCTATTCAAATGAGGGTGAATACAAATGTTTTATATCAAATTCATGTGGAGTAGCTGAAACCACTCCTGCAATTCTTTACCTTGCCCCCCAGATATGCATGGTCACCGTCAGC
>CAZRHW010000506.1:0-3037 GCA_964599785.1 uncultured Bacteroides sp.
TTAGAAATTGTGAGACCCTGTACATGCTGATTTATTTATATTTGATGATGTCGGCCAAATGTTATACCATTGTTGCTATATTGTTGGTCTACTTGCTTTTATGTTAATTTAATCTGATCAATATTAATAATAAGTGTGCGTTTTCGTTACAGTTAGTGTGTGATATTGTTACAATTTTTATACCTTTACCCGGAGGTGTTTAAAAAGTTCTTTATTTTCATTTCTCGCAGATTAACGCAGATTTAACCCGCTGATTCACGCAGAAATAATAAACTGTGAATCAGCTTTGTGCGATCCCGATAGCTATCGGGACTGCGAGAAATATATTTAGCTTTTTAAACAGCCCCTGATTATTTTATATCATGGAAAAAGAAGAAGCCAGAATATTAGTAATTGATGATGATTATGACGTACTTAAATCCGCTCATATATTCCTGAAGCGATTTTTTACGGATATCCAGATCGAACAGGTACCTGAAAATATTGAAGAAAAGATTCGGTACGGAAATTATGATATCGTGCTGCTGGATATGAATTTCCAGCGTGGCAAGCGTGACGGAGAAGAAGGATTTGTCTGGCTCGGTCAAATATTATCAATTGATCCTCAGGTGGTCGTGATCATGATTACAGCTTATGGAGATATTGATCTGGCTGTACGTACCATCAAAGCCGGTGCAACTGATTTTGTTTTAAAACCATGGAAAAATCAGAAATTACTTGCCACAATCCATGCCGCGCTTCAATTGAAAAGATCGAGGGAAGAGGTGCAGCATCTCCGCCGTACACAGCAAAAACTCGTTGAAGATATGAGCCAGCAATATGGCCTTTTCATAGGCGAATCGGAATCAGTGAAAAAATGTCTTGGAATGGTTGAAAAAGTGGCCGGAACAGATGCCGATGTACTGGTCCTTGGTGAAAATGGCACAGGCAAAGAGCTGATAGCAAGAATGATACATCGAAAATCTGCAAGAAATCAGAAGGTATTTATTCCTGTTGACCTCGGTTCTATTTCTGAAAATCTTTTCGAAAGTGAATTATTTGGCCATATGAAAGGAGCATTTACTGATGCCCATGAGGATAAACCCGGACGTTTCGAACTGGCAAATGGGGGTACAATTTTCCTTGATGAGATCGGTAACTTATCTCTGCCTCTGCAATCTAAATTGCTGAATGTCCTCCAGAACAGGAAGGTGATCCGGGTTGGGTCTGTAAAAGAGCTTCCGGTGGATTTCAGGTTAATCTGTGCAACAAACAGGCCTCTGAATGAAATGGTACAACGAAATGAATTCAGGGAGGATCTGTTATACCGGATCAATATGGTTGAAATTCATGTGCCTTCTTTACGGGAAAGAATGGAAGATATCCCCCTGCTTTTTGATCATTACTTTGCACTATATAGAAAGAAATACAATAAACCCGGCCTAAAAATCAATCCTGCAACCATTAATAAACTTGCTCAACATAGCTGGCCCGGGAATGTACGTGAATTACAGCATGCGGTAGAGCGCCTGGTAATCCTGTCTGAAAGTAACGTGGTAAACTATGCCGATTTCATGCCCGGAAAACCGGTGGCCCAGCATGCCAGACAAAATGAACCTGTCAGGTTAAATGAAATGGAAAAACTGCACATTCAGAAGGTCATTGAACAACACAAGGGTAATATTACACGTGCCGCCGCGAAACTCGGTATATCAAGAACAGCCCTGCACAGAAGAATACGTAAATATGGTCTTTAGAAATTATTCGGCCGGACTGATTATCAGAATTATACTCCTCCTGTTAAATGTCTATCTGACAGGTATCACGGTATCAATGATAGGTGAAAAAGATTTGTTATTCCTGCCCCTTTCACTGTTCCTTATCCTTATCATTCAGACCATCGAATTCATTCATTCTATGACCCGCACAAAAAGGGAACTTTCAGGATTCATCGAAAACCTGCGTAAAGCTGATTTCGCTATAAAATTCACTGACAATGTATCAGGAAATCCCTATAAGAATCTTTATGAGATATTCAATGAAATCTCAGATTATATCTCAAATATCAAACTTGAAAAAGAAGCCCAGTTCAATTACCTCCAAACAGTTATCAGTCATATTATGATCGGCATCATATCCCTGAAAGGAGAACATGAGATTGTCTTTATCAATGACCCTTCATTGAAGATTCTCGGGATTAATAAAACTGCCAGCTGGCAGGAAATTGAAAGTCAGATACCTGAATTTACCAGGCAGATTAAAGCTATGAGAGGAAGTTTCAGTAAACTAATTGAGATCAACCTTCATAATGATCTCATAAAATTGTCCGTTAAGGTTTCGAATCTGATTATCCTGGGTGAGGAATTCAGGGTTATCACATTTCAGGACATCCGCACAGAAATTGAACAGAAAGAAATTGAGGCATGGCAAAAGCTGATCCGTATTCTCCGGCATGAGATCATGAATTCTGTCACTCCAATATCTTCGATGACTGAAACTGTTCTGATGCTGGTTGAAAATCATCTGGGTTCCTCAAAAAAAGCAGCCGAATTATCGGATGACGATGTGTCCGATATCAGTGAAAGCGTCAGGACAATCCATGAAAGAAGTGAGGGGCTTTACGATTTTGTTGAAAAATACAGGGAAGTAACCAGGATTCCCGAGCCTGAGATTGTAAAAATCAATGTCAGAAACCTGATTGACCGGATTATCAAACTTATGGACACGGAATTTGAAAGAAACGGTATTCATATCATAACTGAATTCAAAAAACCTTCACTTACTATTAAGGCAGACAGGCACCTGATTGAGCAGGTCCTGATTAACCTTATTAAAAACAGTATCCAGGCCCTCGATCAGACAGAGAAAAAAAAGCTTCAAATCATAGTTGATAGTACACCATCTCACCAGATCATTGAAGTGATTGACAATGGTTGCGGTATTGAGGAAAATGACCTTGATGAAATCTTTGTTCCGTTTTATTCAACCAGGGAAAATGGTTCAGGCATTGGATTGAGCCTTTCAAAACAAATCATGCTCAGACATGGAGGGAATATTA
>CAZRHW010000507.1:0-3036 GCA_964599785.1 uncultured Bacteroides sp.
TGCAGGTTGCAGGGTGCAGGTTGCAGGTTACAGGATGCAGGTTGCAGGGTGCAGGTTGCAGGTTACAGGATGCAGGTTGCAGGGTGCAGGGTGCAGGGTGCAGGTTACAGATTGTTGTGTGTTAGAAGTTTTAGGTATAGAATGGCGAAAAAGTTACTGCCGATTGCCAATCGGCAGTGACACCAATGAAGGTGCGATAGAAAAGTCCGGTTGCCAACCGGACACATTCACAACCTTGGATGGTGCGAAAAAGTCCGGTTGCCAATAACTCCGTGATGTTCATAAGGAATTGATAACCACCTGGAACAACCAGCCATAACAGAAATATTCCTTTTTCAGATAGTCTTTGAGTCTTTTATCACCTCATCGTTTTGGTAAAATGACTCATCATGATCAATCAGATATACATTCAAATGCCCAGGTAATCTGCCAAAAACTTAATAATTATAAGCGCAATAATTGTCCCGATGATAAAAAGTAACTTCCTGTCCGGAAAATGTTATCTGAAAAGGTAATGATTCCAGGATTTATAATATTACCTGATGAAAGTTAAATTTTATCCGGGAAAAAGCTTTTTCTGCCAATACCGCAGGAAAAAATTATTACAATATGTGATTATCTTTTAAATTTATACCAGCTTAACCACTATCTTAACCAATAAAAATGAAAAAACATTTTGTATTACTTTTTATCCTGGTTTTACTGTTTTCCTGTACCGGAAAACAGTCTGAAAAACAAACACTTCCACAGCCTGTCGTCACACAAAGCGGTCTTGTTGCCGGCATGAAATGTGAAAACAGTAATGTCATGGTTTTTAAAGGGATCCCCTATGCTGCTCCGCCTGTTGGTGAACTTCGCTGGCGCGGGCCGCAGGCACCACTGTCCTGGGAAGGAGTGCTCACGGCAGATAAATTCTGTGCGAGCTGCATCCAGACCCTTGCAAGGTCACGTCCTCCGTGGACAGAAGAGTTCATGTCACAGGACACCATCAGCGAGGATTGTCTTTACCTGAACATCTGGACACCTGCCGGGACACCTGAAGATAAACTTCCGGTGCTGGTATTTATTCATGGCGGCGGATTCTCTGAAGGATCAGGATCGGTTGCCGTGTATGACGGAGAAGAACTGGCAAAAAAAGGCATTATCGTGATCACCGTCAATTACCGTCTGGGTTTGATGGGATTCTTCACACATCCTGAATTAACAGCCGAATCTCCCAACAATGCTTCAGGCAATTGGGGATTGCTTGACCAGGTTGCGGCATTAAAATGGGTTCAGCATAATATTGAAGCCTTCGGAGGTGATCCTGACAGGATTACTATCTCAGGGCAATCAGCCGGGGCGATTTCCGTCCACATGCTTGTTGCCTCACCGCTGGCAAAAGGACTTTTTCACAGGGCTATCTCACAGAGCGGATCCTTTTTAAACTGGTTTGTAAGGCCAGTTACGCTGGCTGACGCTGAAAAAACAGGTCTGGAGTTTGCTCAATCAAAGGGAGTAACTTCACTTGCAGAACTACGTGCCATGCCTGTTGAGGAACTCACTGCCATTAAACCCGGAGAAAGGCCCTTCCGGTTTGGTACGGTAATCGATGGCTGGTTCCTGCAGGAAGATCCATTAACTGCCTTAACCGGTGGAAAGCAGAATGATGTACCCACATTAACCGGCCTTAATGCCGATGAGGGCAGTGCAGGTCCGGAGTATGGAAAGTCTGCGGTAGATGCCTTCAGGAAGCAGGCTGAAAGGATATACGGTGATAAAACAGTGGAATACCTGTCGCTTTATTCTCCCCAATCTGATGAAGATGCCGGCAGGATAAGTATTGAATCATCCCGTGACCAGGGAAGGGTATCCACGTTCCTCTGGGCTGAACTCAGGGCAAAGACGAGTAAGACAGATGCCTACACATACTACTTCACACGGGCAATACCCTGGCCGGAATATCCCAACTTCAAGGCATTCCATACAGGAGAGATGCCCTATGTGTTCAATAACCTCAGGATGCTTGACCGTCCCTGGGAAGCAGTAGATACAACGGTAGCAGATGTGATGTCTTCCTATTGGGTGAATTTTGTCACAAACGGGAATCCCAATGGACCGGGATTACCCGTGTGGCCTGCATTCGACAGCACCAGCAGGGTGACTATGGAACTGGGTGAGAATATGCATCCTATTCCCGTTACAAGTGAAGTGAAGTTTCAGTTCTTTAAGGATTTCCTGACACGGGATCAATAGAATATTTAAAGAGAATGTAAAATGAAAAAAAGAGATTTTTTGAAACTAGGACTGTTAAGTTTTAGTGCTATGACTTTAACAAACAAACTAAGTGCTCTTGAGTATTACCCAAACAAATCGGATAAGAAATGGGCAGTACTCTACGGAACCTGGTGCGGCAGTTCACGTGACGCTGCAATCTGGATATCCGAGGGAATGGATGGAATAGCCAATGTTTTTGATGTCAGGGAAGATCCCGACCTTTCAGGATATGATTATATTGTAGTAGGTGGATCAATCAGGGCAGGCAAAGTTTCTGATCTGCTTCAAGATTATCTTGAGAAACAAAGAGAGAAGATAAGTGATAAGATACACGGTTTGTTCGCGGTATGTGGTAACAGGATGCAACCTGTTGGTCCCGAGCAGACCACAAACTTAATCGATAATCATCTTGCGAAACTTTGTGATGTAAACAATATAGTTCCATCAAAAGTATTTCTGGGAAGGATAACATATGGATTGTTGGATGAAGAATCCCGCGAAATGATACGGGGATTTAACATGCCTGAATATGATAACCTGAAAAGAGAAGAGTGCCTTGCGTTCGGGAGAGAGATTCTGAGTACTAAGAAACAGCTTTAAAAGCCTTTCATTCACTTCGTTCATACCAGTCTTTTTTATTTATCTCAAACCTCATGCAAACTTGGGTTTTGAGGATTATTCGTCGCTTCGCTCCTCATGATCCTGGTTTGGGGGAAACTAAAAGAAAAAGCCTTTCATTCACTTCGTTCATACCAGTCTTTTTTATTTATCTCAAACCTC
>CAZRHW010000508.1:0-3030 GCA_964599785.1 uncultured Bacteroides sp.
CAGCCGGATAGTATACTCTTCTCAATCGAAGATATTACGGAAGACAAACAGGGTAATTACTGGTTTGTGGGTAACAGAGGAGCTGTTAAGTTTGACGGCACAAAATGGTCCTGGTTCACGAAAGATGACCAACCGGCCTTCACCAACGGAGTATATTCTGTCATGGCCGACATGCAAAATAACATCTGGTTCGGCACTCATTACAATGGTTTATTAAAAAAACATACCGATGGGCCGGTAATAACCTTTACGAAATCCGATGTGACCGTTTATGGAGGAGCCGATGGTGCTATTAATCTGACTGTTACCGGTGGAACAGCACCATACACTTATAAGTGGAACAATGGAGCCTTCACCAAAAACCTGAATTTCTTAAAAGCAGGTAAATATACAGTAGAGGTTAAAGATGCTGTTAACCGCATATCAAAACAGATCATCCGGATAACTGAACCTGTACAGACCGGATGTAATATCCAGTCAGATTTTTCATATACTGTAACAGGAAATACCGTTACATTTGATAATCTGACAGATATTTATAATTACCAGTGGGATTTCGGAGATGGTTCTTTTTCTAACCTGACCAATCCAAGCCATATTTTCACACTACCAGGTATTTATAAGGTATGTCTGACCACATTTGATACCCTTATCGATTGTTCAGTGGTGAAATGTAAGGACATCCAGGCAGGTACGATGGATTGCAGCGCAGGATTCAGTTATTATATTGATAATACAGTGGCAGGCAAGGTTTATTTCACGAACGAATCGGAAGGAGCCGTTACTTCCTGGTTCTGGAATTTTGGTGACGGGAATTTTGCAACAACAAAAGATCCTGTATATACCTTCAGGAAGACCGGCATATACACCGTTTGCCTTTATACACTCGATACCTTATCAGGCTGTCAGTCTGAAATCTGCGAAAAGATTACAATAGGTGTTACAGAAATGAATGCCGATTTCAGTTTCTTTATTGATCCTGTGAAATTGAAAGTCACATTTACAAACCTTTCAACCGGAAACATTACAAGCTGGTACTGGACATTTGGTGATGGTGCCTATTATAGCGGGCAGAATACTTCTCATACCTATGATGATGCAGGAATATATGACGTTTGTCTAACTGTTCGAAACAGTGCTACAGGCACGATTAAAAAACTTTGTAAGACCCTGGCAGTAGGTACATCAGCCTGTAACCTGGATGCGGGATTTATATACTTTGTTGAGCCTGTTAAAAAACAGGTATCCTTCACTGACAAGTCCACAGGTAATGTGTATTCCAGGTTCTGGAATTTCGGCGATGGTACAACAAGTTCAGCGAAAAATCCAAAACACTCATATACCAAAGCGGGTTATTATTTTGTCAGCCTGGGAGTACAGGACAGCCTGAAAACCTGTAATGATTACCAGGGTGAACTGATCCAGGTCGGAGCTGCCGAATGCAGGGCAGAATTCAGCTATTCTGTAAATCCGGTAACCTATACCGTTTATTTCAGGGATCTCTCTCTGGGTGCGATAGAGGATTACTACTGGGTATTTGGAGATGGTAATGTATCAACTGATCCTGCACCTACTCATCAGTATGCTGTACCTGGATTTTATGAAGTTACTATGACCGTGATTGATTCCACCGGAGGATGTATGGATAACTATTACAGTAAAATCCAGGTTGGCCCGGTGAGCTGTAGCGCTGACTTCACTGTATTTATCGATTCATCAAAGAACATAGCTTACTTTACCAGCAAAGCTATCGGGAAAAACAATCAATACTACTGGATATTTGGTGATGGAATGTCTTCGATTGAGAAAAATCCCGTGCATCAATTTGCAGCACCGGGCTATTATATGAACAGCCTGCATGTCTTTAATGAAGTTGCAGAATGTATGGATTACAACGAAAAAATAATTCTGATTGGCAGCCAGGGTATTGACTGCCAGGCAGATTTTATCTATCGCTCAGAAGCTACAGGCTCAAAAGTCGGATTCTCTGACAGGTCTCTGGGTAAAAACCTGACCTATCTGTGGAATTTTGGTGACCTGTCATTTTCTACAGAACAGAATCCCGGGCATACTTACACAAGCGGAGGTTATTATAATGTCTGCCTGACTGTTTATGCTGATAACGATATCCAGAATACGAAGTGTAAATATGTATTTGCCGGAACAGAAACAACCAATAAATGTTTTGCAAAATTCACTTATACTGTCAACAATACTCTGCAGAAGGCATATTTCACAGATAAATCGACCGGGATACCTAATACATGGGAGTGGACGTTTGGCGATAGTCTTACCTCTTCGCTGAAAAATCCTACTCACCAATATACTGATCCCGGATATTATACTATTCGTGAAAGAATTAATACCTCTGCCGGATGTACCTCCGATGCATATGCGATTGTTAACGTGAATTCAGTGGGTGGCCTGATCGCAGGATTCGGCTATGTAATTGACACTTTAAATCTCAAAGCCGACAGTTACCCTGTTGATTTCATTGGTGTTTCCCTTGGAGAGGGGAACAAGCTTAAATGGAATTTTGGCGACGGGACATATGATTCAACGACCACCACACCCACACATGAGTACACAGCCCCGGGGGCATATAACGTTTGTTATACAATTACGGATCAGGTGACCGAAGCTGAAGATACCTATTGCCAGATAGTTTATGTAGGAATTACAGGCATTAACAAAGTTCTTAGCTCAAACGGAATTGCCTTAACGAGTTATCCAAATCCGTTTAACCATATGTGTAATATACTGTATATGCTGCCTGAAAAAGGCCGGATCGAACTTGCACTTTACGATCTTGCCGGCAGAAAAATAGCTGAGCTCGAAAGTTCATTCAGGGAACCCGGGCAGTATGAGATTGAATTTGACGGTTCCCATCTGGATAGTGGTTTATATTACCTGCTGCTGCGTACTCAGACCGGCAGTGTAACACATATTCTTAATATAGTTAGATAGATTCCTGAATCGAGTAGGAAGTGAGTGATTATTTCACTCACTGTCCTCTCACACCACCGTACG
>CAZRHW010000509.1:0-3028 GCA_964599785.1 uncultured Bacteroides sp.
CCCTTGATAAAATAAGTATTTTTCTGGCCACATCCATTCCCCCCAGGTCGATCCTTGGATCAGGTTCAGCATATCCTTTTTCCATAGCGAGCCGGATTGTCTCACTAAAGGGAATTTGCTCGCTGATGGTATTAAAGATAAAATTAAGTGTGCCGGAGAGCACTGCATGCAGCTCAAGTATTTTATCCCCACTGTTTATCAGGTCATTGATCGTATTGATCACCGGCAGGCCGGCTCCCACATTTGTTTCAAAAATAAACCTGACACCCCTGCTCTGTGCTGTAGATTTAAGATCTTTGTACAGGTTAAAATCTGATGAACATGCAATCTTATTGGCTGTAACTACTGAGACATATGAATTAAACAATTTTTTATACATGCCGGCTACTTCATCGCTTGCGGTGCAATCTATAAAAACACTGTTCCTGAGATTCAGGAAGGAGATTTCCCTGGCAAACTCTTCCAGGCTGGTTTTAAGCCCTTCATCCAGTAAAGGTCTGAAATGATCAATGCTGATACCATCCGGTTGAATAACCATCTTCCTTGAATTAGCAAGTCCGATAAGATTTATTTTCAACCGGTGAGTGATCAGTAGTTTTTCTTTATGGTTGTTAATCTGGATAAGCAGTTTGCTGCCAACATTTCCGGCTCCCACAAGGAAAAGATGCAACTCTTTATAATGCGACAGGAAAAATTCCTCATGGATCACATTTAATGCTTTCCGGAGGCTCTGGCTGGTGATGACAACAGAGATATTCAACTCCGACGAACCCTGTGCAATAGCAATCACATTGATACCGTTTCTGCCCAATGATCTGAACAGTTTTGCTGATATCCCCGGTGTACGCCTCATTCTTTCACCAACAATAGCGATGATTGATAATTCCTTTTCTACGTTTATACGGATCGATTTCAAATACTCAATCTCGTGTGCAAATTCCTTCTTAATTGCAACGACAGCTTTTTCAGTATCTCCCGGAACAACTGCAAAACTGATGGAATATTCTGAAGAAGCCTGTGTATTAAGAATAATATTGATTCCCTGCCCGGCCAGTGCTGTAAAAAGACGCATGGATATTCCTGTAACACCTACCATTCCGGACCCCTGGATCGTGATCAGGTCGATATCATCAATTGACGATATCCCCTTGATCAGGGATTGAGAACGGACAATCCTCTGGGTCCCGATGATCGTCCCTTTATGGTCGGGATTAAAGGTATTCCTGAGATGGATCCTGATCTTTTTATTCAACACAGGTTGAATAGTAGGTGTATAAATAACTTTCGCACCAAAATGTGACAATTCCATTGCTTCAGCATAGGTGAGATAATCAATCGCGTAAGCTCTCTCAACCTTTCGTGGATCAGCTGTCATAAAACCATCAACATCTGACCATATTTCAAGTACAGACGCATCTAAAGCTGCCGCAATAATTGCCGCAGTGTAATCTGAACCTCCTCTGCCCAGGGTCGTGGTATCACCGTCCCGATTACTGGCAATGAATCCCGGGACAATAGCTCTTTTTCTGAGAGTCTCGAAATGTTTGTTAACAAGCTCGTTTGTTATCCCGAAGTCAACGCCGGCCTTTCCAAAATTATTGTCAGTTTTAATAAAGTCCCGGGTATCTGCCAGATAAGCATTTTCAACGATCAGGCTGATGATGAAAGCAGAAAGTCGTTCACCGAAGCTTACGATAGAATCAAGTGTTTTGGGTGTTAATTCCTTGAGAAGGTATACTCCGCTGAGTGTCTCCTCCATTTCATTAATCAGTATCTTTATCGCAGCAAGAATATTTGATTGTTGATTGATCCGGAACAGTTTCTTGACAGCATCATAATGCCGTTGTTCAATCTCATCCAGCGACTGTTTGTAAGCCTCATCACGGAGTGCGGCCAGTTTGCTCACACGGATTAGCTGGTCGGTGATACCCTGAAAAGCAGAAACAACAACCACACAGGGCTCTTTCTGATTTTCGATGATATCTTTCACCACCAGGATCTGTTCCGGAGTGCCTACTGATGAACCGCCAAACTTAAGTACCTTCATTCGAAATTGTTTACGTTAAAAATAGTTTAAAGAGCACAGCTCTTTTACTTCTAATCTGAAATTAAAACTTCAAATTTACTTAAAAAATAATATGAAATCGGGTTGCAGACTTTGAATGATGGATTTAACAAAAATCAATCCATCCTATTCTACCGGATACAGCTTCGCTAATGATCCAGTCATTTAAAGTGACTGGATCGCTACTAAAAAACTTCACAACCGGACACAGCTTCGCTAATGATCCAGTCACTTTAAATGACTGGATCCCTAACTAAAACCCCTATACATTAATGTAAAAAAATGAGAATATCGGTCGGTTGGATCTAAAATATTTCTGCACCTGCAACAGAAACTGTTGGATCTATTTTTCTTACAAGGCCCTGCAATACGGTTCCAGGACCCACTTCGATGAATTCATCCGCACCATCACGGATCATATTCCTTATGGTCTGTGTCCATCGTACCGGAGCAGTTAGCTGAGCAATCAGGTTAGCCTTGATCTGAAGGGGATCAGAAAATGGTCCGGCACTTACATTCTGGTAAACGGGACACAGAGGTTCATTGAACATGGTTGATTCAATGGCCTGTTGAAGATCGAGCCTGGCAGATTCCATCAAAGGGGAATGAAATGCCCCACCAACACTCAGCTTTATTGCCCTTCGTGCTCCCTTTTTTGTAAGCTCTTCAACTGCAAGGTCAATACCTTTTATCGAACCCGAGATAACGATCTGTCCCTGACTGTTGTAATTGGCCGGGACAACAATCTCATTGATCTGTGAACAAACATCTTCCACCACATGATCCTCAAGTCCTATGATGGCCGCCATTGTTGATGGTTCTGACTCACAGGCTTTCTGCATGGCCAGGGCACGCAGGTATACCAGACGTAGACCATCATCGAATGAAAGAGCCTTGTTGGCAACAAGTGCAGAAAACTCACCAAGCGAGTGACCGGCAACCATTGCCGGATGAAAATTATCG
>CAZRHW010000510.1:0-3026 GCA_964599785.1 uncultured Bacteroides sp.
GTTCTAGGGTTCTAGGGTTCTAGGGTTCTAGGGTTCTAGGGTTCTAGGGTTCTAGGGTTCTAGATTCCAAGTTCTGGTTTCCAGGTAAGTATGGGTGAAAAGTTTTGGGAGTCAGATTCACGACTAACGATAGCTCTCTTCCACAAGTCCACAGACTTAATCCGTTCGCGAATATTTGCTGCGCAGATATTTCACGACTCACTACTTTTTAAGGTCCACTTCACGGCATTCTCCACCAGTGACCTGAAGGATTCGTTCTGATAGGCATGTTTGTCATGCCCAAGTAAAATATATACATTCCGCGAATTCTCATATTCAATAGTCCATGCAACATATTTTGCACAGGAAGTATGGTTTACTTCCAGGAGGGGTGTTGCAGACGGGATTATTTCAATGTTGAAATACCCCTCATCATGGATCTGGAAATCCTGCATATTTTTAGTCACCGGGTGGTCCGGATCCAGCACCTTAACCCGCAAATCCAGGTCATGTTGATAACCCGATTGTCCGGAGGAATCCTTCATATTGTTTTCCAGATGATATCGGCCTCCGGTAATATTTTTGAATTCATCCCATTCCTGGTACGATACAAGGGCATGATGAAGAAAGACCATTCCTTTACCTTCCTTTAACAAATCAAGAAAACCGGTCTTCTGTGATTCGGTTATATCCTGCCACATATCATAGAAGATAAGTACATCATATTTCCTTATCTCATCTGTTTCCAGAAGTGCATTGGCACGAGGTTGTGAAATGGTATCCGTTATCATACCTTCAAAGGCAGAAAACATATCGTAAAAATCATTTGTATCAAATGCATGCCCGCCAGTAATGACCAGTACCAGAGGTTTTTCTGAGATCCTGGAACATTGCAGGAACAAAGAACAGGTGAGGATAATAAAAAATAAGAAAATGGTATTCCGTAATTTCATTTTATTCAATGATTTTTTTAGTAATACTATTAATATAACCCGGGATCGATTTAAACCTGGTGATTACTTATTTAATATAACGTGGGTTCAATATTAAATAGACCATATAAAATATTATATTTCAATAAATTACTTTGTGTTTCCCTGCCGGCAGGCAGGTTTATGTCATTGAGTATTGGTGGCTAAATATTCATCATTATAAATGCCACAAAGACACCGAAACACAAAGACTCTCATAGAAATTAACTAATTTATTTTCAATTTGATGAATTTCAATTAGGTTCTCTAAATTCTTAATCTTTTACAATTTTTGTAGTAACCGAATCGCCCGCTTCTACCACAGTGAACAGATAAACGCCCCGTACAAGATGATTTAAGGGCAGGTTGATCATATCGCTTTCAGTTTCGTAACGTGCAATTACTTTCCCATTCAGATCGGAAATAATAATATCTCTTTTAACATTATTGTTTCTGAATTCAATCCACAGTCTGTCGGTAAAAGGATTGGGGCCAACACTGAAAGATCCCTCATTAGGAGGTTTTTCAATGATCGTAGTTACATCAAGTAACCAATTATCCGGGTCAGCAATAACTTCCGAAACAAAAGATGGGAGCTGAATATTGAAATACTGATCATTACTTATCTGTTCAACACGGATAAGGGTGTCTGTCCCATCAATAAACCGAATAAGGAAGTCGATATGGGTTCTGAAGAAAGGGGTTTCTTCAGAAGATCCTGATTGCGAGGAAGCAATGATGAGGGTATCTTTGTTCTGCCACCAGGTCATGGTGAAATTCGGATACCCTTTTCCAAAATACCACTGGTCGAAAAACCAATCAAAATCTTTACCGGACGTTACCTCAAGCACATTCATGAAATCCAGGCCGGTAGCCACACTGTCTCTGAAAATCTTCTGGTAATTCTGTAATGTCTGAAAGAAAAGGGAATCATCATTAAGTTCGTACCGTATCATGTGAAGAATGGCAGCTCCCTTTTTATAAGACAGCGCTCCGCTGAATATCCGCCCTTCATCTATGGCATCTTCAGCCGGAATGTAAATACTGCCTTCAGGTGCTGTCCTGGCTCTGTCATGAGCATTTACCATCCAGGCCTGCGCATCATCCTTCGATAAAAGATTTTCAGCAGCCAGGTATTCTATATATGAAGCGAATCCTTCATTGATCCAGATATCCTGCCAGGTAGCACAGGTCACATTATCTCCAAACCATTGGTGTCCAAGTTCATGAGCAACAAGGAAAAAATTGAAATCAGACAGCGTAGTCATTGTCTGATGTTCCATCCCTCCCCCCATCGGGGCATAACAATGGCCATATTTTTCCAGGTGAAAGGGATATAAAGTAAAAAGATCCGAATAAAGTTCAATCAAATCACGCGTTGCATCAATGTTTTCCCTGTGTTCATCAAGAAAAGCAGAGGAATCATAAATAAAGTTCTGGATAAGCAGGGAATCTCCATCCTTACCCGGAAAAGCATAAATACTATAATCCTGATAATCAGATACTGAAAACGATAAAAGGTAAAAAGCAACAGGATAATGTGTTTTCCACTCAAACCTGTGCGTGCTATCCGAAAGGGGAGAAATATTTGTCAAGGTACCGTTTGAGCCTGCCATCAGACTTGTATCCACTGTAATAAAAATATATGCTGAATCGGCTTTATCATTCAACACCTGTTTGCAGACAAACCAGTCTTTTGCATGAAATGGTTCCGACAATGTATAGGTTACAGACCGGTTCCACTGATAATCGATCCTGTTAGATATGCCCGAGAAAAAACTATCGTTACCACCTGCTCCATGATAATATATACGGCATGAGAACAGATCATTTCTATTGAGACTTGTGTTTGATTTAACGATAACAAGATCATTCTGGTGATCATATAATGTATCCTTAATACCCTTTAAATATACTGAATCTATCGTGAGGCTTGATGATAACTCAAAGACAAGTTCACTCAGTTCATTTGTTTCGGACCGTGCACGAACTTCAGTAAATCCGGTAATATAAGTACTGGTGTCATTAACTTCAAGATCAATATAATAAAATGATACGTCATAAAACAGAAGCCGT
>CAZRHW010000511.1:0-3011 GCA_964599785.1 uncultured Bacteroides sp.
AGCAGGTTCTTTGCGGACTTTCTTATCACCTTTCTGAAATACCAGGTTAAAACTGAATCTTGTTTCATGTTCCAGAATTTCTTTATCCAGCATTCCTCCCATCAATTCAACCAACCTGACCGGTATAGAAAGATCAATACTATCCGGATCAAAGGGCATCAATGCAGGCTCGTCTTCTTTTATGAAGTCACTGACATCTGTTTTAATACGGCTGACCAGTAAATTAAATTTTATGGTTACTTCTTTTTCGGTTTCTTTTTTATTAATAATATGAATATCAATCTTAGATTTTAACTTGGTTTCATCATTTCCGCAAATTTTCTCAATGAAACTCAGGAAAAATTGTTTGATCCTGATAGGGTCGCCAATGATCTGATTGGTTAGTGTATCGTCCACTTTGACATTCATAATAAGATTCCTGCCTTCTTTATCACTGAATAATTGAAGGACGCTGTTAATTGATGAATAAAGGTCAAAATGAGTCCTGAATTCCTTGATCTCCCGCATGTCGATGGCAGATGCTTTCACGATATCATTGACAGCTTCAACAAGATTATTTGTGGAGGCCAGGATGGTATCAATCAGATCACGCTGTTTGTTGTCAAGCATCGATTCACTAACCAGATTGCTGATCAGCGTTATATTGTTAAGTGATGTTCTCAACTGATGAGAAAGGCCGGTAATAAATTCATCTCTCAGTTTGGTTTCATCTTCAGCATCCTCCAGGGCTTTATCAAGGTATTTTATATTCAGGAGCCGGATGTATTCATACGAATAAACCAGGAGGAAGATGACTATAAAAGCAGTAGAAAATCTCAGGATAAATCCGCCGGTATAATTGATTTCAATAAAACTGAAATTGGGAACAATAAGGATCATGGCAATAACCAGGAATATCAGGGAAGCAAAGCTCCCACGTTTTAATCCAAGCAATACGAGGGATAAGGCAGGGAATGTCAGGCTCCACATATATCCCAGCTCCCACGGCCCCCCCTCAGCGAGAAGATAAAACATCAGGAGTGCAAAGAGAATAACAAGAAAATATTCTGAGAACCTGATATTACGGGAACGGATCAGTTGAATGATATTGAGCAGGTTCAGAACGGCAACACCAGCCAGTATTCCGGAAAGAACGAAAGTCCTGTTAAATAATCCAAGTATAATATATATGATCAGAAATACCAGTGAAATTACACTGAAAGCATTGATCAGTATGATCCTGTTTAACTTTCCTGGTTCTGTTTTCCCATGAAGGCCAAAAGAGAAAAGTTTGAATATTTTCTCAGATGAAAACATGACTTCAGGCAGATTATCTGTAATTTTACATAAAACTTAAGAAAAAGACCGATTAAAAAGATTTTAAAAGGCTTCTCGCAGATTTACGCAGAAAAGAACGCAGATTTCGCAGATGTTTAAATATAAAATCGTTAAAATCTGTGAAATCAGCGGCGCAATCAGCAGGAACTTGTCCGGTCAGGCGGAATCTGCGAGAACTCTTTAAAATTTTCTTAAAGCAATTTATCTTTAAAAGTTGTTATACAGCATCGGTAAAGTAACTTTAATATTAGTAACTTTTAGGATTAAACCGTACAACTGATTATAAAGATAATCAAAAAATTTTGTAAGCATATGAATAAAAGATAACGAGTGAATTAATTGAATTATGAAGAAAGCAAGTGGAATAATATTAAGAAACCGGAAGAAATTATTGACTGAGAGAAAAATATTCAATTATTATATCTTCCTTATTATTTTTTTATCACTCTTCATACCCCTTTCAGTCTTTTCACAGACCGATACTGCTTATATGATCAGATATACTCCGGACTTTGAATTTACTGATGGGATATTCCTGACCTTTGAGCAGGTCAGGCACAATGCTCCCATACTGAAGTCCCGGTTGATAACAGATATTGATTACAACAGTAAAGATTTTTTTGAACAGTTAGTAGAAAATAAGTTTATTTATTTTTTCGATCACGTTGGCATAAAACAGCAGGTAAGAACATCTGATATATGGGGATTCAGCCGAAACGGGGTTCTCTATATTTCAATGGAAGAGGGATATTACCGGATAACCATAATCGGTAGTATATGCCATTTTGTAGCGACAGTTACCACTTATGATTCGAGGTATTATGATCCCTATTACAATAATCCTTATTATTATAGTAATTATTACCGATACGGTGGGTATCCGACTACACGCTCGTCAAATGAATTAAGACAATATCTGCTTGATTTTGATACGGGTGAAGTGATGGATTATACCAAAGATAACCTTGAAATATTACTAATGAAGGATCCCGAATTGCATGATGAATACAGTCAATTGAGGAGAAAGAAGCAAAAACAGCTTAAATTTCTGTATCTAAGAAAATATAACGAAAGAAATCCTTTGTATTTACCGGTTCAAACGAAATAAAAATTAACAAAATGAAAAAATTACTATCTCTCTTATCGGCTGTGGTTATGATTATTCCTTTGTTTTCGCAGGAATATTTACCGACACGTGAAGACCTGGAAAAATTCTTTCATACAAAAACACTGGTTGTCTTCGATAGAAATCCCCTGAACTCATATGATGGGGAGATCCAGGAAGCGATGGAAAATGAATGGACTATTACCGAATTTGATTTCATCAAGTATGAGGAATTTGAAGAAATGAGAAAAAATCCTGATTATTCTTTTCTTATGATGGTTAATGTAACTTTTGAAAAGGACAAACTAAATGCAGTTTACAAGTTTCTGAATCTTTCACTGGGAGGTAACTACTATGATATGATCCGTATGCCGGATCTTGTCTCTGTCCCGGTTGCTTACAGGAATGTTGAAGAAGATTCATATAATTACAAACTGGGTATTCTTGTCAGGTTTATCCAGAACCATATTAAACTCATCTATGAGCATCCCGAACTTGTTTCGGCCAACATCTTTAAACATTACAACGATAACAAAGGGGATGTCAAGCAGAAAAATCTCTATCTTATTACTGATGAGCTGGATAAATC
>CAZRHW010000512.1:0-3007 GCA_964599785.1 uncultured Bacteroides sp.
GGGGGCGACTTCGATGTGGGAGTTATGGAACAGCGATACAGAAATTCCCGATCAGATGAATTCAAGAAATCATTTTGCACTTGGATCCGTCGGTGAATGGTATTATGCATACCTGGCCGGAATACGTCCCGATCCCAACTACCCGGGCTTTAAACATTCGATCATCGCACCGATGCCTCCGGACGAACTGGTATGGGCAGAAGGTGAAACAGAAACAGTTTATGGACTTCTCCGGTGTCACTGGCAAAAAGATAACGGTGGACTAAAAATTGAGATCACTATTCCACCAAATACAAGTGCAACAGTTAAGTTACCGGTCAGAAATGATGAGTCGCCAATCATTAAGGAAAGCGGAAAGTTAATATATTCCGGAGGCAATCCCGTTGATCTGCCGGGTGTCTTTAAATTCATTGGCATAGAGAAAGATGTGGTGATATTTGAAACCGGAAGCGGCAGTTATACATTCACTATTGAATAGCCGGCATAACCATTCATTAAAGAAATTACTCACTCAACTCAACTGAAAATTTCTCAGGTAGTCTTATAAACTATTTCAGAAAGAGCTTTTGTGTACTTAAAGAACTTGAAGTCTGTATCTCAATGATATACATTCCCGAAGGAAAGTTTGAAAGATCCAGTTGTTTGTTTTTGGCAGCAGGTTGAATTTCCCATCTTTGCCTTAAACGGCCCGACAGATCATAAAGCCGGAGTGCCCGGAAAGTCTCATCAGAAATAAAATCTATCGTGACATGCCCTTCCGAGGGATTTGGAGTAATTAAAAAATTATTGTTATTCCCGGTATAGTTCATTAAACCGGTTGAGTTTGGATCATAACCATCCAGATAAGTTATCCCCGTATAATCTGGATCAAGCCAGTATTTCAGCTGAACAGTGGTCATTGGGTAATCGGCCCAGGAATGGGAAATTTTAGCAAAATATGCATCTGCCGATGTACAATTTGCCACCGTTGATCCTCCTGTCAAATCACCCACAATCCGGTGGTCCTGGTTGTACAAAGGAGATCCTGATGATCCTCCCTGCGTGATCCCGTTGTGCCAATTTTCAATGAACCAGTGCGTATTATCATCGAAATCATATAAATAGACAAAATCTCCCGTGACAGCCACATCATTATAAAATGAGATTTTCTTGACATCGCCAAGCGGATGGTGAATACATACCGATTTGGTTGGCGCATCGGTCGTTACATCCCATCCTGAAAAATATGGCTGATAGGTCATAGGTGGCGGCTTGCTCAGTTTTACAAGGCAAAAATCAAGCTCATAGGTTGTTGCCAGAATTTCTGATCCTGAAATTGATTGTGAAAGGTCACCATCAGGTCCCTTACATGTGGGACTTTCATAATTAAAATAATATATCGCGGTCCGGGCTTCATAATCAGTCGGAAGACAGTGGTTAGCCGTCAGAAGATATGGTTTCCCATTGTTTCTGGCATTATTGATAAGGGCTCCTGAACACAGGTAATAATTGTCATCGTTTTTCATAAAAAGGATCATGCATACCGATCGTTTTTCACGCTGCCAGTCCTTAGCCGCATCACAATTGACATCTTTGTTGCATGTTTCCGAGTCTCCATATCCCGTTGCACTGAAAGGGGAATTGCCCCGGTAATTATGACCAATATTACCAATATGTAAAAGCCCCTGGAATGATACATTTGCCGGTTCATAGTATTCAACAGTGATTTCTTCTCCCTTCACCGGAGTGACAGCTAATACACCGGCATGATTATTATTCTGACAAGTAAATGCGCCCAGGATATCTGTTTTTTCCCTGTTATAAATAAACAACTTTGCACCTTCAGGAAGTATATACTGATTAAAATAAACATGAATAGCGCTTGCACCTTTTGAGAAAATCCTGATTCTCCATAATTTACCGCCACCATCCATTTCTTCCCATATTCCTGAATTACCGGGATCAATATCAACCTGAAATCCTGTAGCTATGCGGTATTCACATTGCTCCGAAGGATCTCTTTCAAGATCCTCCTGCCGGAGCTTCTCTTCATCTATTTCGGGAAGACTAAATAATGGGATTTCCGGTGATGATTTGAGAGTCAGGTGAAAACCTGGCGGAATACCTCCCTCACTGATCTGAGCCTGCAGATCAACCATCTGATATAATAAACTGATCACCACCAAAGTAATTCCTAATCTTCTCATATAATCTTTTTGGATAATATTTCAGAACAAAAGTAGTTTAAAAAACCTTTCATTTTCAATCCTGAAAATGTTTTATGCTCCCTGAAGGATTGGAAATTGATATGCAGAGTTTCTTTCTTGATCTGCGCCACGAGGCAGGGATATAAGTGTTTAAATCATAAAATCTTCAGCTTATTCTTATAACATATTCAGATAGAGCCTAATACCAAAACATTGTCAATGACAAAATTTCTTGAAACCCTGATAACCAGAGGTCTTCTACCAGTCGATTATTTTTCTGTCGTAAATGAATTTCCCGTTTGGTATTTCATCGGCTGTTGCAAGCCATACTGCCGTGTCAGCTCCTTCGGAGATGGACCTTGATGCACCCGACCCACCCATATCTGTCCTGACCCAGCCAGGGTGCATTGAATTTACCTTTATCCCCGATCTTGATAATTCATGAGAAAGGATAATGGTAAATGCATTCAGGGCTGCTTTTGAGATCCTGTAGGCAGGTGATCCTGCTTCCATACTTGATAGTTGTCCCATTGTACTCGAAAGATTAATGATCCGGGGATCATCACTGTTTTTAAGTAACGGGAGAAGTACCTGAATGAGTCTGACCGGACCAAAAAGGTTTGTTTCCATTGAGGTCCTCATCGTATCAAGGCCCACTTCAGGAATACTCTTATCGTAATCTAAAAAAACACCAGCATTGTTAATAAGGATATCCAGCTTTCCGCTATCTCCATCGAGGTAATGATAGAGATCATTGATACTTGTTTCGTCTGTAACATCCAGCTGGTGGTACCATACATGCTTCCA
Organism: uncultured Bacteroides sp.; assembly: GCA_964599785.1. GTDB lineage: Bacteria > Bacteroidota > Bacteroidia > Bacteroidales > SM23-62 > LJUQ01. The sequence goes on from CAZRHW010000512.1 coordinate 2,994, forward strand.
TTGTTTCCTGAGTT
>CAZRHW010000513.1:0-3003 GCA_964599785.1 uncultured Bacteroides sp.
TTGGCCAGGAAATTACGCTGGCTGAAAATGAAGAGCTGTCTCAGGAATCCTGGTTTTTTAAAGGGATTTGCCGCTATTTTTTCCCTGGGAGAATCGAATGTCAGCTTTGATTGTATATTGTTCAGGTACAATTTGTACCATTCGGCAGGCTGAATCTTCCTGTTATTTGTGAATTCACCTGATTCATTCACATCTTTCGCCTCAATAATCTGGAGAATTTCTTCCGGGTTGGTATTACCACAGGCTGGGCATTCACTTTCCTCAGCATCAACCCTTTCGGTTATTTTCTTGAAATATACAATGGCCTCAATCGGATCTCCAAAAAAGATGGGATACCCTCCTTTATCCAGGACGAGCAGTCTGTCGAACATTTTGAACAGATCAGAAGATGGTTGATGAATATTCACAACCACCACTTTCCCTTTAACTGCCTGTTCTTTCAGCAGGAATAAAACATTTTCTGAATCAGTTGAAGACAGTCCGGATGTCGGCTCATCAACAAAAAGGATATATGGTTCCCTTATCAGCTCAAGTGCTATATTCAATCTCTTTCTCTGGCCGCCGCTGATAAATTTATGGAGAGGAGATCCTACCTTTAAATCTTTTACTTCATAAAGATCAAGTCCGGCTAAAAGATCTTTTGTTCTCTGATTTATCTCTTCTTCGGTAAAGTTATCAAGGCAAAGCCGGGCATTAAAATACAGGTTCTGAAAAACGGTCAGATCTTCCAGGAGTAAATCGTCCTGGGGGATATAGCCGATGATGCCCTCCATTTCAGGAATATCTGAATCCAGGTCGTACCCGTTAATGCTGATATTCCCGTTGTCAGCCCTGAGCGTGCCATTTAAAACCTTAAGAAGTGTGGATTTACCTGTTCCACTACCACCCATGATCCCAATCATCTGGCCCGACTCACCATAAAAATTAAATTCATGGATGCCATTTTCTGAGTTCCGGAACATAAACCGGATATCTTTTGCAAGAAAAGTGATCCTCTCTTTTGAACGATCCTTGTAAAAATTACTTGCTATATCACTATAGTAGATCGTATGGATACCAGGTGCTTTTATTGATGAACCCCTGGGGAGAAAATAAACGTACCGCGGAAAGATGTACTTCCCATTCATTTCAAGTTTTTCGGTGCCGGAATAATGAAAAAGATATGTGTCGGCCCGTTTAATCTGAAGAACAAATATTTGCCCTTTAAGTCCTTCGATATTAAGGTGTTTGATCTCGGTAAAGCTGAATGAACTGTCGCCGCTGATCACCATCACACGTTCCTGATCAGGGACTTTATAAAATTTGTCTGTTATAAAAGCATTACAGTTCCTGTATTCCTCACTATTTATCATCAATCCGTCAGCAATTGTCTGGATAGTATCAGTCACCGACTGCCTGAATTCCGAATCATCGCCTGCATAAGTTTCAAAATATTTATTGAATTGCAGCAGGCTTAAAAGGATCTGAAATCTGTTCCTTATATGAAGCTCCTTGTTTATATCATTGCATAAAGAAAGTATTTTAACAGATTGTGAAGATGTTCTTTTACCCCTGGCCTTACTTTCAGGTGCTTCGATTTCATCGAAATAATAATCATAAATTGCCAGGTATTTTTCTGCCAGTTTACTGCTCAACTGTTGGTTCAGGAAGGATTCAACAAAACTGCGGGCAAGGGTAAAAATAGTATCCTTGTTGATGCTTGCAATGATTGCAAACAAATTCATCAGAGAGTGCAGCATTGATTCATTCATGATGCCTCATCTTGGATTGTCAATTAAGTTTTTTACTTCTGTATCTCTCCAAAGATCAGCCGGATGAGCCCCGTCATATTTTCTGTTACTGTAAAAGCGAGGGTACCGTTGTGTAACTTCATGATCAGTTGCGCCAACGCCAGTTCAATACCGAACTTAAGATCCATCTCACTGCCCGGTTTGTTAAAGTGCCTGTTCAGATCTTCAAGCCGTTTTTCAGAATAATTCTTCCCGGTGCCAATGGTTTCACAAATCACACGGATGTCAGTCCTGAGAGTCCTAAACTTAATAGGTTCTGAAGCATCAGTATGCTGGATGGTATGGTATATAATGTTAACAAGACAACTTATCAGCAGTTCAAAATCACCGGTAACAACCAGGTCCTCCTCCTGTTCCAGACTAACCTGAATATTTTTTTCACGTAATTGTTCGCCAGTTTCCACCAGGCTATATTCGATAAGTTGTTTCAGTGATACTTCTTTCAGGCTTAATTTCCGTTCTCCACTTTTTAACGATGAGATCTGCTCAGCCATCGAGGAGAATTGTTCGAGCCTTGAAACGGATGAATCAAGTATATTGATAACGTTGGTTAGTTCTTCAGATTGGATCTTATCTTTCAGCATATGGATCGTGCCCAGGATTTTGTTCAGCGGTGCCCTGATCTCATGGCTCATGATTTTAAGGATGCCGGTTTTCACATTATCCAGGTTTGAAAGCTCTTCATTTGCCCTTTCCAGCTCTGCCATGATCTGCTTGTTCTTTTCACGCAGATAATATGTCTCAAGAGAAGCTCTGATAGTTTTTTTTACCTCTTCGGCCTGAAATGGCTTGTTAATATACCCATGAATATGGCCTTTATTGACCGCATCAACAACTGTTTCAAAATCAGTATATGCGGTTAAAAGAAATCTTCTGATATCAGGGTACTCTCTGGATACGATTTCAAGTAATTCCGTACCCACCATATCGGGCATCCGCTGATCTGTAACAATGACCTGAATATTTTCCTTTTTAAGGATATCCAGGGCTTCCATCGCCGATTCAGCCAGTATAATATGATAATCACGATCGAAGGTCGCCTCAAAAAGAATACGATTCGCATGCAAATCATCAACATACAGAACAGTGGGTATGATGGAGGTTTCTGGAGACATATTTTGGAAAATAGTGAATATATATGATACCTTTTATTATCTGGAAAAGCCTAGGAATAAAGGTAATAAAAATTGATGAAAATAAGCCATATTACCTT
>CAZRHW010000514.1:0-3002 GCA_964599785.1 uncultured Bacteroides sp.
TATTCTCAGCTTACATCTTTAATGAACTCGGATACATCGTTATGACTGCCGATACAGAAAATGTGCTGTCTGTCAATTTCTCGGATACAGAGCCCGAAGTATATTATCCAAATGAGGTACTGGAATTATGTAAAAAGCAGTTAGAGGAGTACTTCAACGGTTCAAGGAAAGCATTTACCGTGCCCTTGCACCTGCATGGCACCGGATTTCAGCAAACAGTATGGAAGGAACTCATGAACATTTCATTCGGACAGGTTGTCACTTATTCACAGCTTGCCATCAGGCTGGGTAACATTAAGAAGATCAGGGCTGTTGGCATGGCCAATGCACGGAACCTTGTAAATATCATTGTTCCCTGTCACCGGGTCATCGGAGCATCCGGTAAACTGGTTGGATATGGCGGAGGCTTATGGAGAAAGAAATGGCTCCTGGATTTCGAAGGGAGCATGTACGACCTGAAATTTAATTAGGCAATAAGCAGTGACTAAAGCCGGGGCAGTATCACAACCTTTTTTCGTGCAAACTCCGTGGAAACTGATTCAATTATCCTTATTGAAAAGTGCAGGGTATATTACCGTTCGGATGCTGCAAACACGAATATGCGTTCCCGTATATTCGTACATATCGAAAGTGCTGATTTAAGCAAATGAGAATAACTTCATATCTTTGCAGCCAATTTTAATCGATTAATATTTAAAGGAATGAATAAATTATTCGTGGTTGTCTTATTAAACTTACTGATTGTTACAGTCAGCGCCCAGGAAAATCCGGACACTTCATACTGGAGGTTTGGCGGGATGGGTAGTGTTTCGGTCAACCAGGTATCACTCACCAACTGGGCTGCGGGGGGAGAGAGTTCCTTTTCCGGCAGTGGCATGCTGAACACTTCGCTGAATTATAAAAAGGAAAATATTTCATGGGAGAACCTGTTCGGGGTAGCTTACGGTTTAATGAAACAGGGCGATGCCGGTGTAAGGAAGACGGATGACAAGATTGATTTTGCCAGTAAGTTAGGCAGGAAAGCATCTAAAAAGTTGTTTTACTCGGCCATGTTCAGGTTTAACACCCAGTTTACCGATGGTTACAAATACCCGAATGATTCGGTTCCGATCTCGGCCTTTATGGCACCGGGAGCCATGAACCTTTCGATAGGTATAGATTATAAACCATCCGACCAGTTAAGCATTTACGTGGGGCCCATTTCCGGAAAGGTGACGTTTGTCCTGGATGACAGCCTGTCGGCAAAAGGAGCATTCGGAGTGGAGCAGGGGAAGCAGGTAAGGTATGAATTCGGTGGTTCTTTCAAAGGGATGTATACTAAAGAAATCCTGAAGAATGTCACGTTTACTACCAAACTTGAATTGTTCTCCAATTATATCAAAAACCCTGAGAAAATTGATGTGAGCTGGGAAGTGCTCATCAACATGAAGATCAATCAATATCTGTCGGCCAACGTGAATACGGTTCTCATCTGGGATGATGATATTAAGTTTGCACAATTTGACAGCGAGGGCAATTATATGGGAAGTGAATCAAAGGTACAGTTCAAGGAAGTGTTTGGTATCGGATTGTCTTATAAATTCTGATGATCACGGCAACTCTCTGTCACCCGATTCAATTTCCCTGAACCGTGTTGACAGTGCGGCCATCAGATTGCTGATGGTGGCCATGGCATCTGTTGTTTCACGGGATATTTCCTTTTTCTGGAGACGCATCAGGAGAAAACCATAAAGGCCTGTCAGGCAGGCTTCGATCTCCGGCATATGGTTGTGTCCCGATTTGCTGATAAGGGCATGAATATTCGGTTGAGCCTGGTAATATAGGAGGTGGTATTCCGAATCACCGGAATTATTCAGGAACCTGAGGTGCAGGTTAGAAACGTCAGTCATCAGGTTATTCACAAAAGACATGTGTCCCTTCCGCTCAATCCCTTCCTCTTTCATGATCCGGATAAGGTTCATGTACCAATCCCTGATCTCATATTTTATCTCAACCGGCTGCCGGAATTTCCAGATTATCGTCCGTTCAATCTCGTCAATATCAAAGTTTGAGGCACGGATCAGATCCTCCAACTGCCACAAATAGAGTATGAATTCAGCAATATTGGTTCTTCTTTTCTCCTGGGCAATGATCATGATTTGTTCGTTCTGTCGCTATTTCCGGCCGGTGATTTTATCTATTGTCCTTCTTTCTTTTTTGGTGGGACGGCCGGTTCCCTTATCTCTTTTGATAAAAAAAGTGTCGCGCCGGGACAGTTTATTAAGTTCTTCGGGAGGTGTGATGTTTTCAACATAATCCAGGATTCTTCTTGCGGACAATCGTTTTCCCAGTAATCCTTTCACGCGGTATGAATGATTGACAGGCGGGTGCTTGACCTCTACAATATCATCGATTTTCAGGATCCTGGATGGTTTGACCGGCATGTTACGGATCATGACTCTTCCTTTCCTGCATGCCGCAGTTGCCTGGCTTCTTGTCTTAAATATGCGGACTGCCCAGAGCCATTTATCGATTCTCAGATCTTTTTCAACAAGCATTGTCGTCTGCTTTCACGGTTAGGGCTCACTTCTTAACCTCCAGCATAAAACCGGTGCGGTGTATATTGGTAATATTGACGTCAGGGTCGCCTTCAAGGAATTTCCTCAATTTGGTGATATAGACATCCATACTCCTGCCCATAAAATAATCATTCTCACCCCATATCATTTTCAGGGCGATCTCACGGCGGAGAATTTTGTTCTGATTGATACACAGCAATCTGAGAACCTCGGCTTCTTTTTTTGTAAGCCTTCTTTCCTGGCCTGATCCGGTCAGAAGCTGGTTGCTGTAGTTAAATGTGTACTTCCCGATCCGGTAGATGGCACCCTGGTCACTAGTGATCAACGATTGCCTGGTACGCCTTAACACGGCTTCTATCCGGAGGTTCAGCTCTTCTGTACTGAAAGGTTTGGTGATATAATCATCCGCACCCAGCTTCAGGCCCTTTATTTTATCTTCCTGCA
>CAZRHW010000515.1:0-2999 GCA_964599785.1 uncultured Bacteroides sp.
GTTTTACTGCTCCTTGATATATTCAGGGAAATCAATGATTACTTCACACATATGAAATTAAGAAAACAATCGTGATCATATGTCAGGAAAGACATCTATTTTGCCAATAAAATTCATTTTTCCTTCCAAAGAACATACATCAACATCAGTTAATTATTATTTTTAAGTTTTGTAAACCATTTTTTCAGAAACCGAAATGAAAATTAAACTGATCGACTTCATTATCATTGCCACCTATCTTCTATTTACTATTGTGATAGGATTAATCCTGAAAAACCGTGCCCAGAAGGATAAATCATCTTACCTGCTCGGGGGAAACAGGCTCCCCTGGTATATGCTTGGCCTTTCGAATGCATCGGGTATGTTTGACATTTCGGGAACAATGTGGTTGGTAACACTCATGTTCGTTTATGGATTAAAAAGTATCTGGATTCCCTGGTTATGGCCGGTTTTCAACCAGATATTCCTGATGGTTTATTTATCCGCCTGGCTGAGAAGGTCCAATGTCACCACAGGTGCAGAATGGATCGGGACAAGATTTGGATTCGGGCGCGGAGCTGAACTGTCACATAATGTAGTCGTTGCATTTGCACTGATCAGTTGCCTGGGATTTCTTGCGTACGGTTTTATCGGGCTTGGAAAATTCATCGAGATATTTATTCCATGGGAAATTGTTTCACAATATGTACCATTCAATGTTAAACCCGAATATGTACCCCATTTGTATGGTATCGTATTCACTGCATTTGCAGTATTCTATGCTATTCTCGGCGGCATGATGAGTATCGTCTGGGCCGATGTGGTCCAGTATTTTATTATGACTGTTACGTCCATTATAATTGGTATTATTGCGATGAATGCGCTGACCGATCATGCCCTCATTGTACCGCAAGGCTGGCATTCTCCCTTCTTTGGCTGGAATCTCGGTATCGACTGGCATGGAATTGTCGCTGAAGTAAACGAAAAGATCAGAACAGATGGGTATTCATTGTTCTCACTGTTCTTTGGGATAATGCTGTTCAAGGGAATCCTGATCAGCGCTGCCGGACCTGCACCAAATTATGACATGCAGAAAATACTGGCTACAAAAAATCCCAGGGAAGCTGCTTTAATGAGCGGTTTTGTCTCTGTGATATTGAATCCGATAAGGTATTTCCTGATCACAGGTTTTGCTGTTCTGGCTATCATATTTTATACCAGACTCGACCTGCTCGTAGCCGGCGAAATCGACTTTGAACAGATCCTGCCATCTGCTATAAACGAATTTGCACCCGTCGGGATCCTGGGACTCCTGCTTGCGGGCCTTCTTGCCGCTTTTAATTCAACATTTGCCGGAACACTGAATGCAGCCCAGGCTTATCTGATAAATGATATATTCCTGAAATATATCAGGCCCAATGCAACAAGGAGACAGGTAAAAACCATGAATTACACAGCAGGATTGCTTGTCGTTGCAGTCAGTATAGTATTTGGTATCTTCTCAAAAAATGTAAACAGTGTTTTACAATGGATCGTTTCCGGGCTCTGGGGTGGTTACACAGCAGCAAACATACTGAAATGGTACTGGTGGCGGTTCAATGGCCGCGGATTTTTCTGGGGAATGACCATCGGTATAGCAGCAGCCCTTATTTTTCCGAAAATACTGCCTCCACTCTTTCCAGCTATACCCCAGGATATTATCCTGCTTTATTTCTTCCCGGTTCTCTTATTTGTATCACTAATTGGTTGTATTGCAGGAACATATTCGGCTCCTCCCACCAGTGAAGATACCCTGAAAAAATTCTATTCAACTGTCAGACCCTGGGGATTCTGGAAACCAATCCATGATAAAGTAGTTGCTGAACTTCCGGGGTTTGAAAAAAATAAGAACTTCAGCAGGGATATGTTCAACATTTTCGTCGGCATCATCTGCCAGACAGCTCTGATCGCACTTCCCATATTCATCATTATCAAGGCACATGCATCATTGATTATTACCATTGCAATTATTGCAGTCACAGGACTGGTCTTGAAGAAGACATGGTATGACCGGTTGGAGAAGGCTTAGAAGAAGGTCACAAGGTCACAGGATCGCCATAGTAGAAGGCTGAGGCAAAGGCTAAGGCTGAGGAAGAATGGTTCCTGGTGAGTGTTGGTGAAGAGTGTGAGATTACACATACGATGACTTCAAGTCATCGTATGTGTGCCATAATCGAAGATTGAAACGAGTCATCCCGACGAACGCAGTGAGGAGGGATCTCGCTGTCGTAAATGACTGTTCGGGATTTGGCTCATAATAAATCAGGTTATCCGCTGGAGAAGAACAGATAACGACTCATAATGGGCGACTTTGATAGATCCGTCGATATCCCTCAGTCGCTTCGCTCTTTCGGGATGACTTGATTTTAAAGGCGCAAAGAACTGATAGAAGCGCTACTGAATTAACAACTGAAGCACAACTGAATTAACCGTTACAAAAGCAATAAAATCCCTCAATGGCTCATGAATAAGAAAGAATTTTCCCAACGTCTTGCTGACCTGATCAGGAAACATGAAAAACTTGTCAACAGGAAAAACAAAAAGCTGAAAAACAGTAATGGTATTTTTGACCGGTATAAGTATCCTGTAGTAACTGCCGGGCACACGCCACTCCACTGGAGGTATGACCTGAATTATGATACCAATCCGTATCTGATGGAACGTATGGGTATCAATGCTGCATTTAATGCCGGTGTTATTGAACTGCATAATAAAATTTGCATGATAGTACGGGTAGAAGGATGGGACCGTAAATCATTCTTCGCCGTAGCTGAAAGCCCTAATGGTGTTGACCATTTCAGGTTTCGCGATTACCCTGTGGTCATGCCGGAAACCGATAACCCGGATATAAATGTTTATGACATGCGATTAACCCTTCACCAGGATGGCTGGATATATGGTGTTTTCTGCACGGAGCGAAAAGACCCAAAGGCGCCCCCGGGTGATCTTTCATCAGCCATTGCACAGTGTGGCATTGCAAG
>CAZRHW010000516.1:0-2997 GCA_964599785.1 uncultured Bacteroides sp.
TATTTCGGTCATACCGGTGAAATAATGGAGGCCATCGGGCAGTTGGATGACCGGTATGCTTCAGTAATGATTTTCGGTCATAATCCTGCCTTTACCGAACTGGCCAATTCTTTCCTGAAGAATCCTGTCGACAACATCCCTACGGCAGGTATCATTACCCTCGTGTTCCCGGTTCATAAATGGTCGGAACTCATACACGCCACGCCCGAAAGCGAAGACTTCGATTATCCAAAAAAACAGTAAAAAAGACTTCCCGGTTTTTATTACCTTTGTTTCCCGGGATAAGATAAATACAGGGATTACCTATAAATGTCCGAAGAAAAAAATATCATCAATCGTGAACTCAGCTGGCTCTCATTTAACGAGAGAGTTTTACAGGAGGCTGCTGATCCTAATGTTCCGCTGATTGAAAGATTCAGGTTCCTGGGTATTTATTCTAATAACCAGGATGAATTTTTTAAGGTAAGGGTGGCTACAATAAAAAGAATGATTGATGTTGAGAAATCTACCGGTGCCCGAAATAAAATACTGCCCAGGAAAATTCTTAACCAGATACAGAAGAAGGTTGTCGATCTGAAAGACCAGTTTGAAAAGGTTTATTCCAATCTTATAAAAGAGCTGGCCAAACATAATATTTTTATTATTAACGAAACACAGTTGAATCCCGAACAGGGGGATTATGTCAGAAATTATTTTCATGAGCATGTCCATTCGGTCATCACACCCATCATGCTCCAGAATGTAAAAGAGTTCCCCCACCTGAAGGATAAATCGATATACCTCGCTATCAAACTATCACGGACGAATCCTTCTCCCGATACCCAGCTGGCCATCATTGAAGTGCCGACAGATGCCATCCCGCGATTCATTGTCCTTCCCCCGATAAACAGGAAAAAATACATCATTCTCCTTGATGATCTGATCCGGTTTTGTCTGGATGATATCTTTGTCACTTTCAGGTTTGAAAAATATGAGGCCTTCACCATTAAGCTCACCCGTGATGCGGAACTTGACATCGATAATGACCTTTCCAAAAGTTTTCTTGAAAAGATCTCTGAAAGTGTTACCAGCAGGAAAAAAGGACAACCGGTAAGGTTTGTATACGACAGTTCGGTTTCTCCCGACCTGTTTAAGTATCTGCTCAGGCATCTTGAACTCGACAGGGATGATAATCTGATCTCAGCCGGACGATATCATAATTTCAAGGACTATATGAAATTCCCAAACCTGGGCGGAAAACGGCTGATCTATAAACCCACACCTCCCTGTATGCATCCGCTGATCAAACCCCGGGACAGTATTTTGGAGGTGATTGCGCGGAAAGATATCCTCCTCCATGTCCCGTACCAGAAATTCGATATCTATATCAACCTCCTGAGGGAAGCCTCCATCGACCCGCAGGTTATGGGCATCAAGATCACCCTTTACCGCGTAGCCTATGATTCAAGGGTGATCAATACCCTCATCAATGCTGCACTGAATGGAAAAAGGGTGACCGTTGTGATTGAACTGCAGGCAAGATTCGACGAAAAATCCAATATCTACTGGTCAAGAAAACTTGAAGAAGCCGGTGCCCATGTTATTTTTGGCATGCGCGGATTGAAAGTACATTCCAAACTCATGCTGATCACAAGAAAGGAAAGCAGGAAAATCATAAAATACGGATCGGTCGGAACAGGTAATTACCATGAAGGAACAGCCGGTGTTTACGCCGATATGCATCTGATCACCGTAGATAAAAGAATAACCGAAGAAATTGACAAAGTCTTTAAATTTTTTGAAACCACATATAAAACATACACCTACAAACACCTCCTGGTATCACCGCTGTATATGAGAAAGCGGATCTATGCCCTGATTGATAATGAAATAAAAAACGCCAGGGCAGGAAAGACTGCTTATATTATCCTGAAGACAAACAGCCTGGTTGATACCGATGTTATCAGAAAACTCTATCAGGCCAGTGAAGCAGGTGTTAAAATAAAGGGTATTATCAGAGGTATGTGTTCATTGATCCCCGGGGTGCCGGGACTGAGTGAAAACATCCATGTGGTCAGTATCGTCGATAAATTCCTTGAACATGCCAGGGTGTTTGTTTTCTGTAATAACCGTAAAGAACTTTACTTCATCTCTTCTGCCGACTGGATGCCGCGTAACCTCGATCATCGTATCGAAGTGGCAACTCCTATCTATGACCCTGATATTCAACAGGAAATAAAAACCATGCTGAATATCCAGATGAAAGATAATGTGAAAGCCAGGATCATTAACGAATCACAGGATAATACTTATAAAAAATCCAAAAATGCCCGCCCCGTCAGATCACAGATGGAACTTTACCACTACTACAAGAAACTGAGCGAGGTAAGCAAAAGCTAAAAACGTATTATTTCTTTAATTACTTTTACGCTTCAATTCTTATCACTGAACTATGGAACTTGAAAATCTCTGCTTACAGGTACAAACACTTGCCATTGAAACAGGTGAATTTATTCTCAGGGAACAATCACGCTTTTCAGCACATGAAATTGAATCGAAAGGACTGCATAATTATGTCACTTATGTGGATAAAACATCGGAAGAAAAGCTTGTATCAGGATTAAAAATTCTACTGCCGGAGGCTGGTTTTATTGCTGAAGAAGGAACAAGTACAGATAAAGGCGAACGCTATAACTGGATTATCGACCCTCTTGACGGAACAACTAATTTCATTCACGGACTTCCCCCTTATGCAATCAGTATTGCATTGATGGAAAAAGATGAGATCATTCTCGGCATCGTTTATGAGATCACTTTCAGAGAGTGTTTCTATGCCTGGAAAAACAGCAGGGCCTATCTGAATGGCCGGGAGATCAGGGTAAGTGAAAATGATGAAGTGAGCAAGTCTTTAATTGCCACCGGTTTCCCTTATACAAATTTTGAAAGGATAGACCAGTTTTTATCTTCTGTCAGATATTTTATGGAACATTCACATGGCCTGAGGAGACTGGGATCTGC
>CAZRHW010000517.1:0-2994 GCA_964599785.1 uncultured Bacteroides sp.
ATTCATATCTTTAAACTAACAGTTGAAATAATACATCATTATGAATGCTACCTATAAAAAAAGGGATCCGGAAACTATTGAAGTCAAGGGAAATCCCTTGATCTGCCCGGTTTGTGGTAATAATTATTTCTGGTCAAGAAGGATCTTGCTGAATACTGCACTGGCTACACTGGTTGATCTCGACTGGGCAAACAGAAAAGCTACCTGCTTTATCTGCTCCGACTGTACCTATATGTTCTGGTTTCATGGATAGATTAAGGCACCATACAATCATCAACTATTGCTGAACATTATCCGGTGGCTGGATGGGAAGCTGGAATAAAGGTTTCGTCCTTTAATTTTTAAAAGGCATCTCGCAGATTTACGCAAATTTCTCCGCTGATTTCCACAGATTTCAATTTCGTAAGTTTTTCTGCGGCAATCTGCGACTTAATCTGCGCTTATCTGCGAGAAATATAATACAAATTCCTTCAATACACTCATATAACACCATTAATAGATTGTTTATAATGATGGTTTAAATCGGATGTTTAATCTTAAAAAATATGGTCATCCCCCCTTCAAGATCATCCTCATCCATGGTGGTCCTGGAGCAGCAGGCAGCATGGCACCAGTTGCAGCTGAGTTGTCAAATCAATTTGGTGTTCTTGAACCAATCCAGACAGAATTATCCATCGATGGACAAATCCAGGAATTGTTCCTGGTCCTGGAAAAAGAAGGGACACAACCAATTACTCTCATAGGCCATTCCTGGGGAGCCTGGCTGGCCCTGATTTACGCATCAAAATTCTCATCAGGTTTGAAAAAACTGATCCTGATCGGATCCGGCCCCTTTCTTGATGAATACGCGCAAGATATCATGATAACCAGATATCAGCGTCTTGAGGAGAAAGAAAGATCTGAACTTCAATTATTACAGGCATTGCTGGAATATCCTGGAAACAAAGACAGGAATAAAACATTTAAAAAGGTAGCCGATTTAATAAGAAAGGCCGACATATTTAGCCCGATAGATCTTTCAGACGATCATATAGAATGTAGATATGATATTTTTCAAAGCATTTGGAAAGAGGCAGAAGAACTTAGAAAATCAGGTAAACTGTTAAAAATGGGTGGTAAAATTAAATGCCTTGTAGTGGCCATTCATGGCGATTATGATCCGCATCCTGCTGAAGGTGTCAGTGAACCGCTGTCAAAAAAAATCAAAGATTTCAAATTAATCACAATTGAAAAATGTGGCCATGAACCGTGGAATGAGAAATATGCGAAGGAAAAATTTTACAGGATTTTATTAAAAGAGCTGGTTGATTAATGTAAAGACATCATCCAAGATATTTCTCAATTCTATCAAATGCCTTATTAATAGTTTCTTCGGGGACACAGAATGACAACCTGAGGTGTCCCTCTCCCGTTGGACCGAAATCCACACCAGGAGTGGTTGAAACTTTCGCTTCTCTTAATAATTTTTCACAAAATTCTTTCGAATTCTTACCCTGTTCAACAAGTATTTTTGGAAACATCAGGTATGAACCAACAGGTTTTTTATAGTCGAAAAATGATTTAACATTATCTAACCGTTCACACATAAGATTTCGCGCTGATTCATATTTTTTTCTGAACTCCTCCACACAATCCTGTGGTCCCTGAAGCGCAGCTAACGCTGCATATTGTGAAACCACGGGTGCACAAATAGTGAAAGGAATATGTGCCTTGTTGATCTGAGGCAGTAAATCTTCATTCACATGTAAATAACCTATCCTCCACCCGGTCATAGCATATGTTTTGGTAAAAGTAAAACAACTGACCGTATTTCTTTTCATCTCCGGAATTGATCCAATACTGAAATGTTTATGACCATCGAAAACAAAATATTCATATGCCTCATCGGTGATGACCATAAGGTTGTGCTCAAGGGCGATTTCAGCCAACTGCCGCAGTTGTTCTTCGCTAAAAATATTTCCACAGGGATTGACAGGTGAACAGTATAAAATCGCCCTGGTCTTCGTTGTAATCGCATTCCTGATTCCTTCAATGTTTAATTTGAAGCTTTCTTCTTCAATTGTTGGAACAAATACCGGCTTTGCCGAAGCCAGAAGAACCTGTGTGATATGTGTTGCATAAGTTGGAGAGGGCAGGATAACTTCATCACCAGGATCCACCAATGCCATCAGCGCCGCTGCAATCCCTTCAATAGCACCGGTGGTTACAATAATCTGGGCTGGATTGGCATCAATATGATTATCCTGCTTAAGTTTTTTTACTATTTCTTCCCTTAACTCCAAAAGGCCTATACTTTCTGAATAACCATCAACCTTTTTTTTATTTATAGCCTCTATCGTCGCCCTTCCAATGTGTTCGGGAGCACCTGTTGTTGGTTTTGCCCATGACAGAAATGCAACATCCTCAATCTGCTTCGACAACCTGGTCATTTCATGTATAGCAGACTTTGGCATTTGTGTAACCCTGTCTGACGCATTTTGGATACTGTTCATTTGATAATTATTTTTTGATTTCGTTTGTATATGATTCTAATAGAATTCTGATAACAGTTTGACCCATTCTGTTAAATGATTAAATAACTCTGGAATTTTGAAGTTAACTAAAAATGATCAAATCCTCATACTTCATATTCATAAGAATTATTAACCACATAAACATAGAGTATGCACAGAGGAATTATTCGCACTTACGTGGTGACTTCAAATCACCGGTGAGCAATAACTGAGGAAAGATTTCTAAGAACCGGGTTCTACAACCGTAATTAGCGCTTTAATCAGCAATCCTGATAGCTATCGGGACTGTGGGGAATAAAATTTATTTATTCATTCAGGATTAGAATATAATTGTGACATAATCCATACCATCTGGCTTAAAATTTTTTTATCAGTAACATTCATGCTCCCAGTTTAAACATATTAAACTACGGTTTAACCAGTAAATAATACGACTCAGCAGGATTTTTTTTCTTTTCGATTACATTATTTTGAAATTTGT
>CAZRHW010000518.1:0-1468 GCA_964599785.1 uncultured Bacteroides sp.
CCATTCTGATATTGTCAATTAACTTTATTCCCGGTTTGGAAACAGATCCATATTCATTAGTTGTCCTGTCAGTTATTGATGTCACTTTAAATCCGGTTACACCAGGTATCATTATTGCCCTTTTGTGCGTGGTCATTTTACTGATCGGATCGGCACTGATTTCCGGATCTGAGGTTGCCTTTTTTTCACTGTCACCTTCCGACTTATCATACCTCGAAGAGAAAAATTCAAAAAGGTCACGGTTGATACTGCGATGTCTCGAATCACCGGAACGACTTCTTGCAACCATTTTGATAACAAATAATTTTATCAATGTCGGAATTGTTATCATCTCTGCATTTATTATGAACTCAATGGTGCATATAGCAAATTCGTCTTTCCTCGAATTCCTGATCCAGGTCATCATCATAACGTTTGTCCTGTTATTATTCGGTGAAATACTCCCAAAGCTCTATGCCAATCAGTTCAGCGTATCTTTTGCACAATTCATGATCTATCCTGTCAAAGGATTCGAAAAATTATTTTATCCGGTTGCTTCATTCCTTATCTTTTCAACTTCCATTGTAAAAAGAAGGTTGACAAAGAAAAAATCGAACATATCTATGGATGACCTGTCTGAGGCCCTGGAGCTGGCTGCCGATGAGATTGCCGATGAAAAAAATATCCTGGAAAGTATCGTAAAATTCGGGAATATCGACGTGAGTGAGATCATGACATCACGGATCGATATAGCGGCCATAGATATTCAGACCAAACTGCAGAATCTTATCCCAATGCTGATCGATTATGGTTATTCCAGGATACCCGTCTATGCCGACAACTTTGATAACATTAAGGGGATCCTTTATATCAAGGACCTTCTCCCCCATTTCCAGAAATCTGACAGATTCAACTGGCAGACCCTCATCCGCCCACCCTATTATGTTCCGGATAATAAAAAAATTGATGACCTGCTGCGGGAATTTCAGACAAAAAAGATCCATATGGCCATCGTTGTTGATGAATATGGTGGTACCAGCGGTATTATCACACTCGAAGATATCATTGAAGAAATTATCGGTGAAATCGTTGATGAATCTGATGAGGATGAACTGACCTATCAGCAAATGGATGATAAAAACTGGCTGTTCGACGGAAAGGTTTTGCTGAATGATTTTCTGAAAATTACCGATCTGCCTGCAGATTTTTTTGATCAACTCAAGGGAGATGCCGATACACTGGCCGGACTGATCCTTGAACAGAAAGGTGAAATTCCGTCTTACGGGGAAAAATTTATCATCAGGGATATACTCTTTACCATTGAATCAGCTGATAAAAGGCGCATCAAACAGATAAAGGTGACGTTGTAAAAAGTAAAAAAGGCTTCACGTAAAGGCCGCAAAGTCCGTAAAAATTGGCAATGATAAATCCTCCGGATGAAAAAAATAAAAAAAATAACCGCATCCCTTAAACTGATGCCCGTACTCAT
>CAZRHW010000518.1:1568-2982 GCA_964599785.1 uncultured Bacteroides sp.
GGATGAAAAAAATAAAAAAAATAACCGCATCCCTTAAACTGATGCCCGTACTCATCCTCCTTTCCCTGTCACTCTGTAAAAGGAATTATACGCCCAAACCACCTGGCTACATGAGGATCGATTTCCCGGAAAAGGTGTACAGGATTTATGATTCATTATGCCCATATTCATTTGAGTTTCCTGTGTATGGGAAAATTGTGGCCGATACAGAAAGAATTGCAGAGCCCTGCTGGATCAATATCGAATTTAAAAAGTTCGGAGGCAAATTACATATCAGTTATAAGCCTGTCAATCATAATGTTAACAAATTCATTGAAGACAGCCGGATACTTGCTTACAAACATACCATAAAGGCAGATGCCATCAGGGAGACCGTTTATACCAATGATTCAGCCAGGGTTTACGGACTGCTCTATGAGATCAAAGGAGATGCCGCATCCAGTGTACAATTTTACCTGACCGACAGCAACAGGCATTTTCTGAGAGGATCTTTATACTTTTATGTTCAGCCGGATGCTGATTCACTGGCACCGGTTATCGATTTTTTCCTGGAGGATATCAGACATCTTATGGAGACCTTTGAATGGAAATATCAATAAAATTTCTGAATTTTATCCCCTCAAACAGTCCTTTCAATGGGTATGATCCTTTATAAAAAACTAACCGGTCAATGTTCTCTCGGCATCTGGTCGATCAATGAAGAATACAACGTATTGCTGTCAAAGCTTACCCTGAATCCGGCCGAACAACTGACACTCGAGAGCTTCAGGAACCCGGAGAGAAAACTTGAATGGCTCAGTGTACGCACACTGATCAACGAGATGGCCGGGAAAAGTGTCAGAATAGTATATAATTCAGACAGAAAGCCCTATCTTGAGGACAGATCACACCATATCAGCATTTCGCATTCTAACAAACTGACTGCTATTTTAATGAGTAAAAACAAAAGGGTTGGTATTGATATGGAATATATGTCGCACCGTATCAATAAAATAGCGGATCGTTTTATACATGAATCTGAAAAGATCACGGAAGATCCTGAATTAAACAAGTACCATCTGTATATTCACTGGTGCGCCAAGGAAGCACTGTATAAAATTTGTGACAAACAGGGGATTCATTTTAAAAAAGATATTATCATTGAATGTTTTAATCCGGCACCTGAAGGAAAATTAACAGGTCTGGTTAAAAGTGATACAGGCTCGGAAAGATTTAAACTGAACTATTTCAATATGGATAATTATATTATTGTCTGGAGCTGTAAATAAAGGAATATGCTATACCAGTTTATCAGGGAAACACTCGGTAAAAGGAAGATGTTCGCTCTCCAGGTTGATCCTGACAAACATGACAGGGCTTCGCTGGTAAGGACTGCCAGGGCTGCAGAACAGCACCCCGTTGATTTTATCCTTGT
>CAZRHW010000519.1:0-2979 GCA_964599785.1 uncultured Bacteroides sp.
CTTCAGGGAACAGGCCTTTGCCAGAGGATTCCGGAAAGTTGAGTCGGGTCCGCTGGTACGCTCCTCCTACCACGCGGAAAGGCATCTGGGATCATGAAAGAGAGACCGGATATCATTTTTCAGGATCTTGGGTTCATCGAGTACAGCGAGGCATGGAGCTATCAGGAGGAGTGTTTCAACCGGCTGGTTGCATTCAAACGCGATCCCGCTGGAAAAGAACGGCCTGAACAGTACCTTCTCTTCTGCGAGCATCCGCATGTCTATACACTGGGGAAGAGCGGGGAGAGGGCCAACCTTCTGATAAATGAAGGGTTCCTGAAGAAGATCAACGCCGCCTTCTTCAGGACCAACCGCGGCGGGGATATCACCTATCATGGTCCCGGCCAGATTGTCGGATATCCCATTGTGGACCTGGAAGCCATCGGGATCGGGCTCAGGCAATATATCACCCTGCTGGAAGAGGCCATCATTGAATTGCTGAAAGGATACGGGATCGGGGCTGCCCGGATTGAGGGAGCCACAGGTGTCTGGCTTGATGCGGACCATCCGGTGAAAGCAAGGAAGATCTGTGCCATAGGGGTACGGTCAAGCAGGCATGTGACCATGCATGGTTTTGCACTCAATGTGAATACCAGCCTGGACTATTTCACCTATATCAATCCCTGCGGATTTGAGACCAGGGGGGTGACCTCAATGGAAAGGGAGTTGGGGAAAGGAGTGGATATGGCGCAGGTAAAATCCCTCCTCAGGGAGATCCTGATGAGGATGTTTCTTTCTCCAGGTCACCCAGCAGGGTCATAGCCTCCTCGCGGCTTGAACCGCAAACATCGGGATCTGCTTTAAAATCGTCACAAACCGCGGGCCTGGAAGGATGGCCGTAGAGCATGCACCGGAATTCATCCGAGAGGTGGATGCAGCGGATACCGGCAGCTTTTCCCCCGGGCATACCCGGAATGGGGGAGGAGATGGAGGGGGCAATGCAACATGCCCCGCAGTTTTCACGGCATTCCATGAGAAAGTGGGATGGATAATGCACCCCAAGTTAAGAAGTTTCAGAAGAGGTTCCTATTTCCGGTACCTCCTCGGATAGAAATCGGGCGAGTAATTCTTCAGCTTCTCCCTGCGCAGCCTGACCTTGGCATCATTTTCATAGAAGAGGCTTTCATTGTGCTGGCTCATATCCAGCCCCACATCCTCATAAAGGCTCGGGACGCGCATGGGAACGATCTTGTTGGTGACCCAGTAAAGGAACAGTGAGCCTGAGAATGCAAAAACGGAAACGATGACAAGGGCCAGCAGGTGGAAAAGGAAAGTGGTGACATGCCCGTGGACCAGTCCCACCTCCTCGGCAAATACCCCGGTCATGAACATGCCCACCATCCCTCCGATACCGTGTGCGGGGAATACATCGAGGGTATCATCCACGCCCCTGCGTGAAAAGAAATAGATCATCAGGTTACTGGCAATCGCCGCAGACCCTCCAATGAACAGGCTGGCTCCCACACCAACGAAACCCGCTGCCGGAGTGATGGCCACCAGACCTACCACGGCTCCCACACAGGCACCCAGCGCGGAAGGTTTCCTCCCGCGCACCCCATCGAAGAAAACGTAGACCAGCATGGCCGAGGCGGATGCACTGTTCGTATTCAGGAGTGCCTTGACTGCCACATCCGATGATTCGAGGGCTGAGCCGGCGTTAAATCCAAACCATCCAAACCAGAGCAGGCCGGTGCCCAGCAGCACAAACGGGATGTTTGCGGGATAGGAAGGTTTTGCATAGTCCCTTCTGGGCCCGAAGAAGAAAGCCCCGGCCAGCGCCGCCATTCCGGCAGACATATGCACCACGGTACCTCCTGCGAAGTCAAGGACCCCCCAGTTCCTCAGGAATCCGTTCGGATGCCAGGTCCAGTGGGCCAGCGGACAGTATATAAAGGCCATAAACAGCACCATGAAGATCATCAGTGCCGTAAAACGAACCCGGCCCGCGAATGACCCTGTGAAAAGCGCAGGTGTGATGATTGCAAATTTAAGCTGGAACAGGGCGAACAGCGCCAGGGGAATGGTTCCGGCGAAGTCAGCATCCGGAGCTCCTCCTACTCCCCTGAACATGAAGAAGGTTAAAGGATTCCCGAAAAACCCGTATCCGTCCCAGCCCACACTTTCTCCGAAAGCCAGGCTGAAACCAAAAACCACCCACAGGATGCTGATCAGCCCCATGGCGATAAAGCTCTGGAGAATGGTGGATATCACGTTTTTGGGTTTGACCATTCCCCCGTAAAAGAATCCCAGTCCGGGGGTCATTAAGAAGACCAGAGCGGTCGCGGCAAGCATCCATGCCACATCGCCGGAGTCAATTCCGGATGTCTCTCCCGTGTTGAAATTATAAGGAAAAATTACCCCCAGCAGTGAGATCACTGCAAATGCCATGAGGGCGATCAGCCACTGTTTTTTCATCAGAATCGGGATTTAATCATTCCGACGTAAATATATAATAATTGATATATACCCCTATTACAAATAGGGGTATAAATTTAAAATATATAAAAAAATTAGGTGAGGTATTAAAATAGACGGGGGTTAATCTTGAAAATGATACTTTCTATTAACTATCCCCCGAAAGCAGAAAATCATCGATTCTCATGGCAGCCCGCCTTCCCGAGGAAATGGCAGTCACCACCAGGCTTGCCCCGTTCACCGCATCCCCGGCGGCAAAGACTTTATTCACACTGGTGCACATCTGCTGGTCCACCTGCACGTTCCTTCCGGGATCGAGATCAACGTTCAGCTCAGCCAGCAGCCCTTCATAAACGGGATGGACAAACCCCATGGCAAGCAGGATCAAATCGGCCTCAAGCTGCCTGACGGTTCCGGGAACCGGTATCATACTGAATTGCCCGTTATCCATATTCCATTTCACCTCCTCCACCTCTGCATGGGTTACCCGCTGTTGCATGCCGATGAAACGGAGTGTGGAGAGGC
>CAZRHW010000520.1:0-2969 GCA_964599785.1 uncultured Bacteroides sp.
GTTATGCTCACTGGCATCATCAAGGAATCTTTCGATCTGATCAATGATCATCTGACTTACCTCTTTTCCCTTTCGGTTTTTCAGATTCTTTACAGTTTTATCCGAAACAATCCCATTCTTATTAAACAGGGCTGCTGAAAGTTTTGTTCCACCGAGATCTAAACCAATTACTGCCATTTTATTTCCAGTCAAATTATGATAAAAAATGCTTTGTTGAGTTTATACGAAGATATTGATATTTATTTTTTCTATGCCTGACAAAAAGTATTATTCACTATAAAGAGACATGCTGACTTTAAAGGTTAATAACTCATGATTCTTTTATGAGCAGATTTTGCTATTTTTAAAGACCAAATTCATTCAGCAAATGCCTTCTTTCCCTTTTTATAAACAACTGGATGCAATGGATTGCGGGCCGTCTTGTTTAAGAATGATTGCCAAATATTATGGTCGTTCATTCAGTCTGCAGACTTTGCGCGATAAATCCTATATCACAAGGGAAGGAGTATCCATGCTGGGTATCAGTGATGCAGCCGAGGCAATAGGTTTCAGGACAATGGGTGTTTCACTGTCACCGGAAAAATTGTTTACCCAGGCTCCTTTGCCTTTGATAGCACACTGGAAGCAAAATCATTTTGTTGTCGTTTACAGGATTAAGAAGAACAAAGTGTATGTTGCCGATCCGGCATTCGGGCTGATAACCTATTCACACCAGGAATTTTTGGATGGCTGGACCAGTTCTGTGAAAGGAGAGGAAAAGCGGGGACATGCCCTGTTAATTGAGCCTACACCTGATTTCTATACGCTTGAAGGAGAGAAAATTAAAAGAACAGGATTCCGCTTCCTTCTGTCATATCTGAAACCATATAAGAGATTCCTTTACCAGCTTATATTGGGTATGTTGCTTGGAAGCATCCTGCAGCTTCTTTTTCCCTTCCTGACTCAATCGATTGTAGATATAGGGATTAATAACCAGGATCTTGGTTTTATATACCTGATACTTATTGCACAGCTCATCCTGTTTGTAAGCCGTATGACGGTTGATTTTATCCGTGGATGGATCCTGCTTCATCTGAGCACCAGGATAAACATATTCCTGATTTCTGATTTCCTGATAAAACTGATGAAACTACCTATGGGCTTTTTTGATAGCAGGTTGATAGGCGATATTCTTCAGCGTATTGGTGACCAGAGAAGGATCGAAAACTTTCTAACGACTTCTTCATTGAATATTCTCTTTTCCATGGTCAATTTCCTGGTATTCGGTATCGTTCTG
Organism: uncultured Bacteroides sp.; assembly: GCA_964599785.1. Classification (GTDB taxonomy): domain Bacteria; phylum Bacteroidota; class Bacteroidia; order Bacteroidales; family SM23-62; genus LJUQ01. Next base: position 1,277 of record CAZRHW010000520.1, read on the forward strand.
GCAATCTACAGTACGAAGATCCTTATATTGTTTATTGCGGGCAGTTTCCTTTATTTCCTGTGGTTGAGTATTTTCATGAAAAGGAGAAGGGAACTTGACTTTCGGAGGTTCAAAAAACTCTCCGAAAACCAAAGTCAGCTGATACAATTAATCAGTGGTATCCAGGAGATCAAATTGTATAATGCTGAAAAACAGAAACGGTGGGAATGGGAAAATATTCAATCTGGATTGTTCCGGGTAAATATTAAGAGTCTTGCATTAAAGCAATACCAGGAAGCAGGTGGGATGTTTATCAATGAATTTAAGAACATTTTAATAACGATATTGGCTGCTACTGCCGTGATCAGTGGTGATATGACCCTGGGTATGATGCTCGCTGTCAGTTATATAATTGGTCAGCTAAACGGACCCGTGGAACAGATGATTAACTTTTTGCACATCACCCAGGATGCAAGAATAAGCCTTGAAAGGTTAGGAGAAATCCATGAGATGAATAATGAGGAGCCTGATGATAAAGGCCACATGATCATCATTCCTGAAAAGAAAACTATTGAGATAAATGATCTGTCCTTTCAATATGAGGGTCCGCATTCAAGAAAAGTTCTCGACAACCTCATGCTGGTTATTCCTGAAAATTCCGTAACGGCAATTGTTGGAGTCAGCGGTAGTGGAAAAACTACATTAATCAAGTTGATGCTTGGATTTTATCCTCCTACCGAGGGAGAAATCAAAATAGGGGATTCGCAGCTCAATAGTTTCAGTTATCATACCTGGAGGCAGAAATGTGGGGTGGTTATGCAGGAAGGTTTTATATTCTCGGATACCATTGCCAATAATGTAGCCCTTGGTGACGAAAGAATTGACAGCGATAGACTTCTGAAAGCTGTAAATGTTGCCAATGTCAGGGATTTTATTGAATCACTGCCAAATGGTTATAATACCCGTGTCGGTGCTCATGGACATTCACTGAGCGGGGGTGAAAAACAACGTATATTAATTGCAAGGGCTGTTTATAAAAATCCTGAATTCCTGTTTATCGATGAAGGTACCAGCTCACTGGATGCAGAAAATGAGAAAGTGATCATTAATAATTTGAAGGATTTTTTCAGAAAAAAAACTGTTGTTGTGGTGGCACACCGGCTTAGTACAGTCAGAGATGCCGACCAGATCGTTGTGTTGGATAAAGGAAAGATTGTAGAGAAAGGAACACATGAAGAATTAATTGCAAAAGCCGGACATTATCTCAACCTTGTTAAAAACCAACTGGAACTGGGGCAATAGAATGATGAAGGATGAAGGATGAAGGATGAAGGATGAAGGAGGGAATAATGACTAAAATTTAAAATTTAAAATGACTAAAATTGAAGTGAGGGCAGAGGGTTTGGGAAATTCAATGCAATTCCAAATTTTAGCTCATTTCATTATTCCAACATTCCAACGTTGATGTTATAGATTTCACATAATAGCTAAACCATTACAAATGGAAGAAAAGGAAAGCAATAAAATAGAGTTGCGGAGTGAGGAGGTGCAGGATATTTTGGGTCATGTGCCGGCATGGATTATCCGGTGGGGCATTCTGGTAATTTTTATAGTTATAATTTTCATAATCTGTGGAAGCTGGTTTTTCAAATATCCTGATATTAAAAGGGCGAATATCCTGATCACGACAGAAAATCCCCCGGCCACACTTGTT
>CAZRHW010000521.1:0-1310 GCA_964599785.1 uncultured Bacteroides sp.
GACTGGCTGTAGATTTTATAACCTTTGCTCCGGTCCATAATGCAATCACCCAGTTCATGATAGTTTGTACAGTCCTGGGACCAAAGCTGTGCAAGGAAAACAAAACAAAAGATTACGAATATGATCAGGTTTTTTAATGCTTTCATGATTGAGCAGGTTATACGTCTATTGAAACAATGTTATGTCTTACTTGTAATGCAATTTCTTTTAACTGCCGGAATTCCTCTTCTGATATCAGAACTCTTTTCCCACCTCCTATAACCAGTTTATTTTCACTTTCTTTCTTCACTGTAGTAGCCCCACCCGTACTTTCAAAACGGTTATAAAGATCTCTCAGAGGTTTGAGCTGTTCAATTGTTGCCAAAACATTTGTGTCATCATCAAGACTTTCAGCAAATGCCATCAGGTTATCCAGTGCATATTTCTGTTCAGCGAGATGCTGGATAAGATAATCTGCCGCATCATAATGTTCAATCATATTGATAGCCAGGTACAAACTTTCAACATATGCTCCGGCTGAGATCATCATGATTGTATTTGACCGGTTGTTTTTTTCACAGAAATACAACATATTAATAAAGGCCTGATTTGAAAGTACAAATAATGAATCAATGAAGTTGACGTTTTGTTTTGCACGGTTAATTAATGCTTCGTCCACCGCACCGGAAACCCTTATTTTTTCCGCGACGTCCTGAACGGTCTCAAGATAATCAATGGTTTCTTCACTCCTTCCGAAAAGAGCAGCAAAGGCCATGTCGGTGATATAAACACCAAGATTGAGTGTCTGGGATTTTGTATCAAGGTATTTATCATCGTTTTCTGGAGGATTAAGGATATCACCATTGTATTTCATCTCTCCAACATTAATAATACCAAGCATTTCAGCAGGTGATGGACACAAATGATAAACCTTTTTAACCTGTTCGATCCGGTCGAAAATTTCACCGGTTTCTTCATCCGACATGTCCCCGATATATCTTGTGGTTCGGTCGGATTTACAGGATGCTATAAATATTCCTGCAAGAATGAACAATATCAATAATCCGATTACCTTTATTTTTTTCATATTCATAAATTTAAAAAATGATCTGATTGTATAACAAAAATAATAAAACATTTTTCTTTTTATTCAATTATAGTATTATCAAGATTGTTCTGGCAAGATTTAATCTTTTATGGTTCATCATAAAAACGCATTCTTCAAAATTATTTCATCATGTTTAAGTTCATTAATTTGCATTCCTTCCATTTAACCACAAAGGTACACTAAGGTTGTCCACAAAGGCACTCCAAGGTTCAAAATCAGACTC
>CAZRHW010000521.1:1410-2969 GCA_964599785.1 uncultured Bacteroides sp.
ATACTTTTTAAACAATCCTAATCAAAAAATGGGTGAGTCCGCAGAACTATGAAAGATAAATTTGCTACCATTATTCTGAAATATTATACTACAGCCAGGAATCTGCGAGAAATATTAATTGAAAGGTCTATAAACACATGTATTTTTATAACTCATCGTGATTTCCCGAACAACTCAATCCCTTTTCTCAGCCAGCTATATTGCAGTGCTACATAAAGGATCAGGGTCATAATCCAGAGGACAACCACATTAAACCAGAACGTATCAATTTGATAATGACCGATTACTTTGATGGCTGAAAAAAACTGTGCCCTGCCGTTCCTGGAAGATGGAATCTGGTAAACCGGTTCCATTTTCCTGATAAATTTTGTTCCGGATTCAGCTATTTTATGCAGCTCATTCCCGTTCAGTACCAGATCAGACAGGTTTTCATTTTCATAATCCTGTTTCAGCCGCATCAGCGCTTCGCCGCTGCCCAATTTTCTGATCAGTTCTATCTGCATAGTATCTTTCTGATAAATCAATATATCTCTCCTTCCGGACAGGATATTCTGGATATTTACCAGCTTAAACTTAATATCATTAAGCAATTGTATATCTATCGTTTCCCTGTCTAATCCTTCCGGATTTTGAAACGGACGTGTCCGAATGTCTTTCAGACTATTCAGGATAATGTTATCATTCTTGCTGATCCTTGGATCTTCGGGATTTGACTGCAGATAACCTTCAGTATCATTTATTTTTTCAATGACCGCCGGGATCAGGTGATATAATTCGTATGAAATATTACTTTCTGCCTGGTCGATGGCAAAAAATTGTTTTTGATAATCATTATTCCTGAACTGATTAACTGCCAGTGCTTCATAGGCCCATCTGGAAGCCATCAGGTCACCGGCAACAGGGACATTTTCATAAGCGGCTACACTGTAATGAAGCTTGTCAAACTTAACAATCACACCTGCAAGAAGTATCTGTGGCACTAACAGGAATGGTACGATGATATAAATAGCAACAACAGACTTCAATCCATCCGAGATGTTTAATCCCAGAAGATTTGCAAAGCATGCTGTTGAGAACAAAATAAGCCAGTAGCTGAATGTCATTCCCCGGATCTCCAGAATTGAATTACCGATTAATGTGAACATGATCATCTGGACTGCTGAGAGGCCGGTGAGGAAAGAGACCTTGGCCAGCAGATAGGAATTACGGCTTAAATGCAGGAATGATTCCCGTGCCAGCATTTTCCTGTCCTTAATGATTTCTTCAGCACTGATGATCATTCCGATAAACAGGGCAACGATCACACTCATAAACAGATATGCAGGAAGATTCTCATTTTTGCTGAATAAATACTCACGGAGATTGGTTTCTGATCCACTTACATATTTAGTAAAATAACCCAGAATAAATCCTAGCAGCGGAGCCACAAGCAGGGCGATCAGCAGATATTGCCTGTCAGCCAGTTTGGCCAGGAAATTACGCTGACTGAAAATGAAGAGCTGTTTCAGGAATCCAGGTGTTTTAAAGGGATTTGCCGGTATTTTTTCTCTGGGAGAATC
>CAZRHW010000522.1:0-2968 GCA_964599785.1 uncultured Bacteroides sp.
TTACAGAATGCCGGATTGGTACTGATGAAATGAAAATCATGGTCCGTCAGAACCATGCCAAACGGACAATCCTCAAATATCTTGCGATAAAGTTCTTCGCTTCCCTGCAGCGCTTTTTCAATCTGTTTACGTTCGGTGATATCATTACAGATCACTCCTACGGTTTCAGTCTTTCCTTTCGCATTTTTTATGGGATATATTGTTATAAGATCAGTTATATCCTGGTCATTATATTTGTATGTATCTTCATATGTGTAGGATTTTCCGGTTTTAATTGTCTTTTTATACCGTTCTTTGGAAGTATCAGCGATTTCTTTTCCAAGAATTTTTTCGATAAGTTGGCCTTTCAGATCATCCGGCTTCAATCCAAATTCTGCTAATCTTCTACCCCCGGCAGCATGAAATCGCCCCTCCTGATCCATGCTGAACACCATACCATCCATCGATTCCACCAGGCTTCGGTATCTTTCCTCACTTTCATGAAGATCCTTTTCCATCTGCCTCCTTTCCGTAATATCTTTTACAATTACTGAAATACCATTCTCAGCAGGATAAACACTGATTTCAAACACATAATTTATACTTCTTATAGTGAAATCGTTAATAAAGGTTTGTGCTTTATGATTTTTCAGGACTTGCAGGTAAACATCCTTTGCTTTTTTTGTTTGCGGCGTATCAGGGAAAATCTCGGAGAGCGACTTTCCAATCGCATTCTTTTCAACAACCCCCGTCAGTTTTTCACTGGCTTCATTCCAGAAAGTGTATTTTAATTCCTTATCCAATGCAAAAAAGACATTTGTGATACTGTTTGCCAATCCACGGAAGCGTTCTTCATTCACGTGAAGCAGCTCCTCCGCCTGCTTGCGCTCGGTTATATCATTGTTTAATGAATAGAAACCTGAAACCTTTCCTGTATCATCAAAATCAGGAATATACGCGGCAGAGATCCATCGTATTTGGCCATCCAGACAGTTGACCTTATTCTCATAATTTACCCGCTGGCCGGCTAATGCTTTTTCAACATAATCTTTAATTTGCTCATAGCCGGTTTCACCCATAAATTCTCTTACGCTTTTCCCGACGATCTGTTTAACAGGGATACCAAACCATTCTTTATATTGCCGGTTGACAAACCTATAATGACCATCTGCATCTACATAAGAAATCAATGCAGGAATATTGTCTGTGATCGTCCTAATCTCATTTTCACGCTTTTGTAATGCCTGCTCTATCTTCTTTAACCCGGTGATATCCCTTGAAATAACAGTTATTGTTTCTATTTTGTTTGTTTCAGGATCCATGATCGGACTCAGCGTTCTCAGAAAGTATCTTCCATCTATTGTACTTTGATGCTGATAATGGATTGGTTTTTTAGATTTTTGAACAGCCCTGATTTTTTTATTAAACTCGTCTGAACTTTCAATTGAATGGAAATCTCTATAATTTTTCCCGATCAATTCTTCTTTTGTTAATCCATATCTTTCCAGGCAAAGATTATTACCATATAAATATTTCAGATCATGATCTAAAAGGTATATAATGTCACCGGCTGATTCGATCAGGTTCATGAATTTTTTTTCACTCTCCATGTGTGCATTCTCCGCGAGTTTCTGTGCTGTTACGTCTTTTAATATGCAGTGTGACTGAATATAATTGCCTTCCTCATCGTACCTGACAACTCCGTCAATCACAATATAAATCTCTTCCCCACCCTTCTTAATCATCTTATAATTAATATCATAGGCTTTTCCTTTCTGGCTGAAAACAGCAAAATTCTTTTTAAATCCTTCTCTTTCCTCAGGTGCCAGAAAATCACCGAACCACTTCCCTGTTGCTTCTTTTTTTGAATAACCAAGCATCTTGCACCATGTGTTGTTGACATAAATGATCCCTCCGTTCTCAGCCAGGGATTGATATCCCAGTGGTGCTTCCTCAAATAAAAGACGAAAACGCTCCTCGCTCTCAAACAGTTTTTCCTTTATTTTTTTCTTTTCAGTAATATCATTCAGGATACATTGTGCCGAAATAGCTTCCCTCCCCGGCCCATCATATATTTTACCTTCAAATTCCACGGTATATTTTTTTCCGTCTTTATTTATAAGCTCATATTCAAGGTTATGAACACTGCCATTTTTATTTAAATTATCCAGGCAATCTTTAAACTTCGAATGAGATCCGTCCGATACAAAATCTCCAAACCATTTTCCCGTGACTTCCTCGTCTGAATAGCCCATCAGTTCTTTCCATGCCCTGTTCACAGCAGTAATGTTTCCTTCTGCACTGATTGTTACGTAAGGCAAAGGAGCCTCCTCAAATTTCTGTTTTAGTTCATTCATGACATCATTAACTGATATCTTTTCATCTCTGTAATGAATGGCTGATTCAATAGCCATCCTCAGTTCATTCCAGTTTACCGGTTTGTTGAGAAAAGCAAGCGGAAAAATATCACGTACTTTCTGAAAGGTCCTTTCATCCTGGAGTCTGGAGAGAAAGATCAGGGGAATATTCCGGTTTTCCCTTATCTTCTTACCTGTTTCGATTCCATTTAATGCTCCTTTGAGCTCAACATCTGAAATAATGACGGAAGGCTCAATTTTATTAAGTTTTTCAAGGGCGGCTTTACCTTCTAAACATACCTCAACGTTTGTATAACCATACCCCTTGAGTTTTTCAACAAAAGCAGGCGCCTGGAGCTTGTCATACATGATAAGCAGAATTAGTCCAGCCCGAACAGTTTTTGGTTCCATGGCAGTAAAAATAAGTTTGGATAAAAACAGGAAAACCTTGCAAAATAATTATGAAAAGATACAACGAAAATGAGAAAGAGTCAAGTATTATGAGGCAGTTTTCTGATTTCGGATGGCGGATTTCGGATTGCGGATGGGGGAAGAAGGCTGAGGCTAAGGAAGAAGAGGTCGCAATGGTCGCAATAGTCGTAATGGTAACAATGGTCGCAATGGTAACAATG
>CAZRHW010000523.1:0-2967 GCA_964599785.1 uncultured Bacteroides sp.
GTTTTCGGCGGTGTCCGCATTCCACCCAGCGACCGGGTTGTTCTTGGTTTCATTGGTTGTGGCCAGCAGGGATTAAATGATTTCGGAGGATTCGCTGCAGTACCGGGTGTTCAGGTTGCAGCCTGCTGTGATGTGGACAGCATGAAACAGATCCGTTTTAAGAAAAGGGTAGAGGCATGGCAGGAATCAAAAGGCGTCCCGATGCGCTGTGACATGTACGAGCAATATGAACAGTTGCTTGAACGTAAGGACATTGATGCGATAGAAATAGCTACGCCGGACCACTGGCATGCCCTGAATACCATTCACACCTGCCAGTCAGGGAAAGATGTTTATGTACAGAAACCGTTGTCTTTCACAATCCGGGAAGCAATAAAAATGGTGGATGTTGCCAGATCTACCGGACGTGTAGTGCAGGTTGGCAGTCAGCAACGTTCAAGCGGTGAATTTCAGAAAGCTGTTGAACTGGTTCGATCCGGTGCTATAGGGCATATCGAGAAAATATATGCACGTGTGGGTGATCCGCCAAAACCCTTCGACCTTCCGGAAATGCCAGTACCGGGTAACCTGAACTGGAACCTCTGGCTGGGTCCGCTCAATGACGACAGGATACATTACCATCCCGACCTCTGTCCTCCAATTTCCCTGGAACCGGAGGAAAGGGAAAAGCTATGGGGCGCATGGCGCTGGTATCGTGAGACAGGAAACGGGTTTACTGCTGACTGGGGAGCACATATGTTTGATATTGCCCAGGCAGCCATAGGTATGGATGGTTCCGGCCCGTCTGAGATCATTCCGAAAGGGTACAAGGGTCAGGAATATCTTACATTTAAATACATGAATGGGATCATTATGACAGAACAACCTTATCTTGAAGATGTGCCCCGTGCGCAGGGTATTAAGTTTATTGGTACAGATGGCTGGATTGAAGTTGCACGTGGTTACCTGGCATGTTCAAAATCAAAACTTATTCCTGGGGAGCTTGCCGGTAATCGTCCAAGGGAAATGACTCCTGAGGAACTCAGGGCTATGTTCGAACAAATGCAGAAAAACAGGGACAAGGGCAGCGGGAGTTTTGAAATCAGCTCTCCCCATATGCAGAACTTTATTGATTGTGTACGTTCCCGGAAAGATCCCATTGCGCCCATTGAAGTTGGCTGCAGCACAGCAATACTCTGCTGTCTGGGTAATATCGCCACTGAACTGGAAAGGCCTGTGAAATGGAATCCGGCTACACGCAGGTTTGTCGATGATGATGAGTCCGCCAATCACAGGCTGAATTCATACAAATACAGGAATCCATATAAGCTCGGATAATAGAGTTACAGGGTGCAGGTTACAGGGTGCAAGGAGGGAGCAAAGAGGTGAAAGGGCGAAGGAGCGAGAAAGCAAGTCATTGAATATGAATATTATAGAAAAAGGCAAATCCCGAAGGGATTGAACTTTGAATAACCCGGTACGAAGTGCCGGGCATTGAGACCATGAATGATCTCAACCCTAAAGGGGTTGAATAACTGATATTTATTGTCAGAAAATATTAACCAAAATCAGAATGATGCGGAGTACAGGGCATAGAGATAGGGTACAGGTTCCACTGTACAGATCAGGATTTAAATAAACTATTATAAACCAATTTGTTATAAAATTATATAAAATACATCATTAACTTTATTAATTAAATAAAATGGAAATAAAAAACAAATTTACAGGACAGTTAAGCCGCCGCAGGTTTATCGGTTATACTGCGGCTGCAGCAGTTTATTCATCTATTCCACGGATTGTCAGGGGAAACCCTTTCGGATCCCCGTTGGTCATACCCGATTCTACATTCGGGGGTGTTCCGATCGGAGCCATTACCTATAGTTTCAGAAGCCTTCCCGGAACAAATGCAGAGGATACACTGAATTACCTGCTTAAAAGCGGACTGAGCCACTGTGAATTAATGTCAGGCCCGGTTGAGGAATCTGCCGGTGCCCCGGTCATTAATTTCACGGAACTCATGGCACAGTTTATGCCGGAACCTCCACCACCACCTCCGCCTCCTCCTCCAAATGATAGTGTTCCAGGTGGTCCTCCCGGCGGTAACCGGCAGCGTGAAAGATTTCAGATGCCCCCTGGAATGAGGGAAGCGATTGAAGAAAAACAGAAGGAGATCAGCGAATGGCGGAAAAACCTTACCTCCATGGATAAATTCAAAGAGATTCGTGATATGTACAACAAAGCCGGAGTAAATATTCATATCGTCAAATTTGATAATATCGGGGATGATTCCGTACCTGATGAGGAACTTGAATATATGTTCAATGTGGCAAAAACAATGGGGGCTAAAGGCATAACCACCGAATTGAATGAAATGAAAGCTAAACGACTGGCACCATTCGCACAGAAACATGACATTGCCATTGCCTTCCACAATCATACACAGTTAACCCCGACAACCTATTCCGAAGGTCCCTATTTCTCGTACGGTAAACTTATCATGTCTAACCTCGATATCGGGCATTTTGCTGCAGGGACAGGCCAGTCTGCTTTACCACTGGTAAAGGAACTGGCGGAACAGAAACGTCTGCTCAGCATCCATGTAAAAGACCGTACTTTCGGAGGCGATACCGTTCCTTTCGGCGAAGGAGATGCCCAGGTCGCTGAGATCCTTCAGTTGATCAAAAAGAATAAGTGGAACATCTATTGTGACATTGAGCTGGAATATCCAATTCCTGACGGTTCCGATGCGATCATTGAAACCGGAAAGTGTGTCGAATATTGTAAGAAGGTGCTGTCATGACATGACAGGTCAGAATTCTGAAAATCCTGCGATATCATTGAAATATGAATAACAAAACAGTATCTCTCTTATCCTGTTCTCAGTATAGTGAACAAACCAATAGGGAAGGGGAGTTACGGTAAAAACTCAATGGATCAGAAAGCCAATACTGAGACCTATGTTATAGTATCTTGGTTTATTACTGG
>CAZRHW010000524.1:0-444 GCA_964599785.1 uncultured Bacteroides sp.
AGAATGCTTAAAAAGATCGGGAGTCATTCATTGGATGAACTGATACAAAAAACAATACCTCACTCCATCTTACTTGAAAAGCCTTTAAAGTTACCGGGGGGGATAGAAGAACAGGAGTATCTTGATTATATCAGGAACATTGCTGCAAAAAATAAATTATACAAAACCTATATTGGTCTTGGGTATTACGGGACGGTCCTGCCAGCGGTTATTCAGAGGAATATACTTGAAAATCCGGGCTGGTATACTTCTTATACACCCTACCAGGCTGAGATTTCCCAGGGCCGTCTTGAAGCGTTACTGAATTTCCAGACTATGGTCATGGACCTTACGGGAATGGAGGTAGCCAATGCATCATTGCTTGACGAACCCACTGCAGCAGCTGAGGCTATGATCATGATGTTTAATCTCCGGTCGAGGGATATGGAGAAAAAGGGTATAAAC
>CAZRHW010000524.1:454-2954 GCA_964599785.1 uncultured Bacteroides sp.
TTTGCAGATAAGAATGTATTTCCTCAGACTCTTGATCTTTTAAGGACCAGGTCAAAACCGTTAAATATTCAGCTCGTTATTGGCGATTTCAGCACATTCAGACCATCAGAGGATTATTTTGGTGCCATTGTCCAGTATCCCGGAGCAGATGGTAAGATTAACGATTACAGTGAATTTATCCACCTTGCTCATTCCAGTCATATGCTTGTAGGTGTAGCGGCTGATTTGCTAAGTCTTACGCTCCTAAAGCCGCCCGGGGAATGGGATGCTGATATTGTTTTCGGCTCGACTCAGAGATTTGGCATCCCAATGGGTTATGGAGGTCCTCATGCTGCATATTTTGCAGCACGTGAAATATTCAAACGTAATTTGCCGGGCAGGATCATTGGTGTATCTGTAGATCGATATGGAAAACCGGCACTCAGGATGGCGCTCCAGACCCGGGAACAACATATCAAAAGGGAAAAAGCAACCTCCAATATCTGTACATCACAGGCTCTTCTAGCTTCCATGGCCGGAATGTACGCTGCCTGGCATGGTGCCGAAGGCCTTAAAAAGATTGCATTTCGTATACATACATTAACCGGACTACTGTCACAAAAGTTGCGTGAACTTGGATATCACCTGGAGAACCGGGACTTTTTTGATACTCTGAAAATTACACTGCCTGAACGGGTTCATTCAGAATACATTAAAAAAATTGCCCTGGAGAGAGAGGTTAATTTTTATTATGCTGAAGATAAAACTGTACAGATTAGTCTTGATGAAATAACAACACTTCAGGATGTGGAGCATCTCCTGGAGATTTTTGCTATTCCCCTGGGCAGAAGATACAGTACTTTATCTGCCGGCGAAGAAAAAATATGTTTTCTTGAAAAATTCATCAGGACGACCGGTTACCTTCAGCAGCAGGTCTTTAAACGTTATCATTCCGAGACAGAGATGATGAGGTATATCAAGAAGCTGGAGCGGAAAGATATTTCACTTACACATTCCATGATCTCCCTCGGATCATGCACAATGAAACTGAATGCAGCTGTTGAAATGCTGCCATTAAGCTGGCCCGAATTTACTAACGTACATCCCTTTGTACCGTTTGATCAGGTGGAGGGCTACCAGGAACTGATCAATGAACTTGGCAGGGATTTGAAGATTATTACAGGATATGACGGGATCTCTTTCATGCCAAATTCCGGAGCAGCGGGCGAATACACCGGGCTCCTTGTCATTCGTGCCTACCATGAAAGAAGGGGTGAAGAATCCCGGGATGTATGCCTGATACCATCCTCTGCACATGGTACCAATCCGGCGAGTGCAGTAATGGCCGGAATGAAGGTTGTGGTGGTTGCCTGTGATGAGAATGGAAATGTTAACATTGACAAACTCAGATTGCTGGCAGAAGAACATAAAGAGAAACTTGCTGCCTTCATGATTACCTACCCTTCTACCCATGGTGTTTTCGAAGAAACAGTGAAAGAGATGATTGAAATTATTCATCAAAACGGAGGGCTTGTATACATGGATGGTGCAAACATGAATGCACAGGTAGGACTCACAAATCCTGCCTTGATTGGGGCAGATGTTTGTCACCTTAACCTGCATAAAACTTTTGCAATACCTCATGGCGGGGGCGGACCGGGGATGGGCCCCATTGCCGTTGCTGAACACCTGGTTGAATTTCTACCGACCCATCCCATCATTCAAACCGGAGGGATCAATGGCATTACTGCAGTATCGGGTGCTCCATGGGGCAGTGCTTCTATTTTGATAATCTCGCATGCCTATATTAAACTCATGGGAGGACAGGGGCTTACCGAAGCAACAAAAATCGCCATTCTGAATGCCAACTACCTGGCGGCTGCCCTGAAGAAGCATTATGATATCCTTTATAAGGGAGTAAATGGATTTGTCGCACATGAGATGATTCTCGATTGCAGGAACTTCAAGCAGATGGCTGAGATAACTGAAACCGATATTGCCAAACGATTGATGGATTATGGTTTTCATGCGCCCACACTATCCTTCCCTGTACATGGCACCCTCATGGTGGAACCAACTGAAAGTGAATCACTTCATGAACTGGACAGGTTCATTGAGGCGATGATTTCAATTCATGGTGAGATCATGGAAGTACAGAAGGGGAAAGATGAAACAAATGATAATGTATTAAAGAATGCTCCGCATACAGCCGAAGAAATCGCAGAAGATAGCTGGCAACATCCATACACAAGAAAAAAGGCAGCTTATCCATTGTCCTGGATCGCCGATAATAAATTCTGGCCTGCTGTCGGACGGGTAGATGATGCGTTTGGGGACAGGAATCTTGTTTGTTCGTGTGGATCATTGGAAGAATAAAAGCTAAGGTGTATTGTTTGAATTTACCTGACTCTCCCCCTGGCCCTCTCTCTACAAAGAAAGCTACCCAATAATTCATAGTTTTTGCATGACTCTCCCCCTAACCCCCTCTCTACAAGGCAGAGAGGGGGAATAGATATATCTA
>CAZRHW010000525.1:0-2951 GCA_964599785.1 uncultured Bacteroides sp.
AGGGTGTTATCCAGGAGAGAAATATCAATACCCTGGGATGCTGTTCCGGCGGTCAAGGTATAATCAACACTTACCTCGACAGATACTGCATAATTCAGTAAGACTTCTATCTGAGGATTGGAAACAGATTCCCAGTTGGATGATGCAGTAGTTGCAAAGCTAACCAATGGCTGAACCACACCCAACGTAATATAGTCTCCATCATTCAGGGTTACAGAATTAACAACATATTCGTCACCTATTTTAACGACCGGATAAGCAACGGCACCGGATGAAAAATCACCATTCGAATCTATCCATAAATTTAGCGATATAAAACCGGTCGGCAGGGAAGGAAGTAAGGAATCCTTAATACTGATATTAACGGAACCAACGCCATCACCGCCGGTCATATCAATTCTCCATTCCCTTTCAATGCGTTGAATCCTGGTATCGCCATTAGGCCTTTCTGTTCCGATCCATGAATCAATACCGCCATTGTCATGTCCGAATAATAGGAATTCGTTATTCTCAAGATCGGCCGCTCCCCCGATGGACAGGATCCCGGCTGATTGAGCTTTTGTGTGGATATTACTTTCATCTACCCGTCCTATTCCTGCAACATCATACCCATGGGTACTTTCCCAGGTATATCGATCCGTTGTGGCTAATGTGATACCATATTTGGCAGCAAGATAATTTTCCACAATGATTTTCTGAGCCTGGTTAAGTATTTGATTAAAAATGATAACCTCTCCAACATCTCCGACAAGATATGACCCGATGGTTCTGCTGGCACCCAGTATGAAAGAGCCATCTGTTATCAGGCTTGATCCGTAATCAGTAACTGCTGAGGTTGTATCATTGATATACAGGTTGTGGTAGGACGCGGAAATTTTGTGAGCAGCATGCAGTAAGTAGGGTTGGTCATTATTTAGAACCGGTCCGTAAAGGTTACTATCAGTGAAGCAGTAATATTTGTCGTCAGTCCATCGGCTGATGGATGCTGTATTATTAATGTTAAGATCACCAAGGGTCAGGACATAAGCGTCTTTGGTCAAATCGAATTTCGATATTGCCATGATCGTAACCGGTGCTGCAAGATTGCCCAGTTCGGTCCTCATGTAATCATCTGTACCATCAAGTCTTAAGGCAGGATATCCGTTTATAGCAGCTGTGGAAAACAAAGGTTGATTTTCGGCTGTTGTTTGTGTGACATTATGGTCATTACCACTCTGGTCTGTCCAGGTTTTTACAGATTCCTCGTTGGATGCCGGATTATCACTGTTGTTCAGCACATCCTTATCGGCCCTCAACCAGAGATTGTTGGTAGTTTCGTCACCCACACCGCCGGGTCCTGTAAATCCGGTTATCGGAGCTGTCGGATCTGTTGCACAAATGCCAAATGTCCCGCTCTTGGCCTGGTCTCCAAATATCCTGATATAAATTGTTTCTCCGGGTGTCCTTCCGGTCAGGATATGGGTGGGCATGAAAGTTATCGTATGATCACAACTAATATAAGTTAAAGTATCGCAATCTGATCCTGAATATAAAACCATTGCAGCCCAATCCAAAGTCCCGGCAAAAGTTTCAATTTTTAATTCTCCTAATGATGGAACAACGGCTTTGAACCACACATCACCACCAAAAAAAGGATGGCATTCCGGACTGCCGAGGCCCCTTGTATCATATGCCCCTTTATTGTTGTAAAATAGCGGTGAACATACATTTCCAACGGTAAGTTCCACAGCATCACAGGGATCATTGTTAGCCGGGGGAGGATTGGCACTGATCTCTGCTATCCATCCTGTATGCGTGGGGGAGGTTGGCTGGGACCTGAATCCAAAGGTGATACATCCACCGGGTGCAGTGAAACTGAATTGTGGTGTATCGTCATGGTATGCAACATATGAAGCACCTGGAGGGTAATTAATGGTCATGTAATCCCAGCTTGCATAAGCTCCTTCAGGAGGCGGCACTGTACCTCCATAATGGGTGGCAAAACCTGAAAAATCAACAGTTATGGGATTACCATTTTCCGAACAAAAACGGACATTCCAGTTTTCATTGGCAGTGTAATTGCTATCCCCTCCGGCATCATAGAAATAACCTGTGTTCGTAGTTACAGTCTGACCGCTGGTGAATCCATGATTGAGCCAGTAATCATCCGGATTGGTCTGGGCTGTTACCTTATTTACTGATTGATAAACAATGAATAAACATAAGAATAATATATGCCTTTTGATCAGTCTCATAATTCTTTAATCCACAAAGGAACCCAAAGGATGGCACAAAATAACACAAAAGAGTTAATTGTTGACCTTAGTGTGTATTTGTGGTTATAAAAATAGTAATGCAAATTAATTAACCTGGATCATCATAATAATCCGTTCCCGAAATATTAATAAAATTTTTAAACCACTAAGGAACACAAAGGAGGTTGATTTTAAACCTTGGAGTTCCTTTGTGATAACCTTAGTGTACCTTTGTGGTTAAATAATATGAATGCAAATTAGTTAACTTAAACATTTAGAAATAATCTTGAGGTACGCATTTTTATAATAAACCGGATTTTTATGTTGGAACAATTAATTAATTTGAAATATATTGATAAAATTAGAATGAAATCTTTATTATTTTAAACAATTTTGATGAAAATATCTCTCATTATGGGCAGTTTTGTAAAGATAAGTTACAAATATGCCGGGTGATTAAACCGGGAATCTTGATATTTAACGACTTGTAACTAAAAACCAGTAGCTTGCAATATAAATCAATCATTTGATTAAGTGGACTCTTATAAAAACGAAGTAGTTGCATCTGAATCCTTATGAAAATTAATATTTTCAGAAAAATGGTATACTTTTAAGTTTTCATGCTGAAATCAATTAAAATAATTCCTGTCATATTAATCCTTGCCCTGTCCGGTCGATGTTACGCACAAGGTGAAGATTCAATATTTTCTGAAATAA
>CAZRHW010000526.1:0-2940 GCA_964599785.1 uncultured Bacteroides sp.
TGTTAAAGAAATGGTTAGTTTCTTCCTGGCAGGATTTTTTATACCGATGGCTTCTCCCGAGCTCTGGCAGAGGGTATATGCAATAAGGGACCAGAAGCACTTTAAGCGCAGCCTTTTCCTGTCATCCGTTTTCTATCTCATCATCGGATTGATACTGATGATGATCGGCCTGGTGATCCGGGTTGACCTTCCTGATATTGAAGCAGGCACTTCGTTGATTGTCGGTTTCAGCAAACTGTTGCCTGTCGGACTGGCCGGTTTATCGGTTGTGATTATCTACTCAGCCGTTTCATCCTCAGCAGACACCTACCTGTTCACTACTGCTTCCTCCGTTACACAGGATTTCCTCCAAAAATCGGGATTACTCTCTAAAGAAAGACTGTTCCTGATGATGAGAATAAGCATGACCATCCTGATGATCCTGGGAGTCACAATGGCCCTGGTTCTTAAAGATATTGTCGATACTACTTTTTTCTTCGTATCCCTTACCATGTCACTCGGATTTCTTGTCCTGGTTATTTGGATCTACCCGAATATCAACCGGTACAGTGTAAATTATTCCATCTTTTTCTGCCTCATCGGTGTGATTGTCCCCGCTATCATTTTTGGTATTTCCACAACATTGATCATTTATGCCTGGGGATTGTGCATTGTCGGATTACTGGCAGGTATTGTGGTAAATTATTTTATGAAACCTGCAAAGGTATAGGTTCCCAGTCCCAGACAACCATCTTTCATTTAGATCACTTTGAATGATCCGGTCATAACTTAAGCAATAATGAAGAGGTTAAATTATTATTTTTGAAATTCTTAGTGATCATTTAAATCCGAATGACAGACTATATTAAAAGGCTACTGTTTTTTTTAACATTCCTGCTATTCAGCACTGTGAAAGGATATTCCCAGAAAACCATTCGTGCAGTTTTCGCTTCCACCCCTCCTGTTGTGGATGGGATCATCACTCCCGGTGAATGGACTGATGCCGATTCAGCCACAGATTTCATACAGATGGAACCACGTAAAGGAATGCCTGCTACGGAACCAACTTCAGCCTATCTGTTATTTGATGACCAGTTTGTTTACATTGCCATGATCTGCTATCACTCGAATCCATCCGAAATCGTTGCCAGGATACAGCAGCGTGATGAACTAACAAAAAATGATGACATTGTAGCTCTTCTTCTCGACAGCTACGCTGATAAAAGAACGGCCTACGTTTTTTTCATTAATCCTCTCAACACCCAAATTGATATGAGGGTTTCTGATGATGGCAGGAGCCTTGATCTGAACTGGGATGCAGAGTGGATATCAGCTGCTTCAGTCAATGCTGATGGCTGGATTGCTGAAATGGCCATTCCCTTTAAAAGCATCAGCTACAAAGCGGGGCTTGATACCTGGGGTATCAATTTTGGCCGCGTTATCAGAAAAAACTCTGAAACGGTTTACTGGTCTGAAGAACTGAGTGATGATTTCAGGGTATCCCAGAGTGGTGTATTAACCGGTATTCAGCCTCCACAGCGAAAAGCAAGAGTGAGATTATTCCCGTATGGAACAATCCGTTATGAAGACAGTGATGTAACCGGCATTAAGAAACAATGGAAACCGGATGCAGGACTGGATGCTGAGGTTGGAATTACCTCACAACTGACCGCAAATCTGACATTAAATCCTGATTTTGCAACCGTTGAGGGGGACCAGGAACAGATCAACCTGACAAGGTGGGAACTTAGCTGGCCGGAAAAAAGACTCTTCTTCCAGGAAGGTAATGATATGTTTAACACCAGGATCCGTACTTTTTATTCCCGCCGGATCGGTGATATTAATTATGGTGGCAAAATATCCGGCAAGATCGGCAGTATGAATATGAATGTACTTTCTGCACACTCAGTCGGGGATACCAGTGTTGGGGAACCGGCTTCCTGGTATTCAGCGGTCAGGTTGAAACAGGATATTTTGAAATCTTCATTTGTCGGTCTAACATTCATCGATAAATCGTGGAACGGTGGATTCACCCGGTCTCTCAGTGCTGATTATTTATTGAACCTGGGTAAAACATGGCAGCTCACCGGACAATATGTGGCAAGCACACCGGGTGACTGGCTTACACATAGTGCATGGTATGTAAGAATTGCCCGTGAAAACAACATCTATCATTACCATATCCGTTATTCCAATACAGGTGAAAACTTCATGAATAATGTCAACCAAACGGGCTTTGTCCGTGATGATGATATGAAAGAACTGGACAGTGATGTATCATACCGCTGGTGGGCAGAAAATAAATGGATTAAATACATCACCATTGGTACAAATAACAATATCTTCTGGAACCACCAGAACGTACTTCGAAGCTGGTATATCACAGAACGGTTCCGGATGTATCTTCAGAACCGGTTCAGCCTTGATTTTTCATACAGTAATGAATTCAAGCTTTATGAAAAAAAATTTTATAACCATACCTGGACAGCAGAATTAGGATATAATACTGATGAATGGGCTTCAGCGTCCATTGCCCAATCCTGGGGAAGGAATTACGACAGAAATTTCTATCTGACAACAGCAGGTGCAAAAGTCAAACCACTCACTAAACTTTCCCTCGAGTATTCACTCGACATTCTGAGATACAACCCGGATACAACAAACAGTTCGACCATTATCAATATTATTTCGGCTACATATTATTTTACCAGTGACCTCTGGGTGAGGATGTTTGCACAAAATAACACATCCATTGACCGGATTTATTTTTATGGTCTTTTCGGTTGGCGTTTCAAACCTCCCTTTGGTGCCCTCTATCTGATTTATACAACCGATGAGTGGACCCCGGTGCTTCCCGGACCGGATAACAACAAACTGAATACCAGGATATTCTTTGTTAAGCTAACGTACCCGATTTTGATCGGGAAGGGGTGATATGGTTCCTGGATGTCGGATACGGAA
>CAZRHW010000527.1:0-2932 GCA_964599785.1 uncultured Bacteroides sp.
GTACTCTTATATTTTCTGACAGACCTGTGGCTGAAAATTGTTTCATTCATGTATTTGATAATTATGTTGGTTTATTAAAAAGGCAAAGGTAAAATAAAATCGGCTACTGGCTGCTGGTTGCTGGCTTCTCGCTACTGGCTACTTGCTGATAGCTGTTCGCTGCTGGTTGCTTAATAAACCAGTCTGAGACATTCCATCAGATTTTCCCCATCTCTCGCGAGAGAGGGGCCAGGGGGTGAGTCCGCAAAAATCTAAACCCTTTAATTTCGGAATAAAGAAATCCATCACCTTACCAACCTTCCGTAACCTTTTATCCAAAAAATCACATATTATCGGTCATTTGTTGATAATTTTTTTCATTTTTATATATAATTTCTTACAACCAATAATCAGCAAAAGGAAAATGAAACGATCAGCTACAATTTTTTTCGCCATACTCTTATTCTGGCCTGGCATGCTTACAGCACAGAAAAAAAAGGCTAATGAACAAGAGGTTACCACTACATTTAAAAGCAGTACATTCTCCGGATTAAAATGGAGAAGCATCGGGCCTGCGATTGCATCCGGCCGTATTGCTGACTTTGCAGTGAATCCGGATAATCCTAAGGAATATTTTGTTGCGGTTGCTTCCGGACATGTCTGGAAAACTGTCAATGCCGGAATCACCTATGAACCGGTTTTTGAAAAAGAAGGTGCTTATTCTATTGGGGTTGTAGCCATGGATCCCACCAATCATCATTGTATATGGATTGGGACAGGGGAAAATAATCACCAGCGTGCACTGGGTTATGGGAATGGCGTCTGGAAAAGTCAGGACGGAGGGAAGACATGGACCAATATGGGTTTGAAGGAATCAAGACAGATCGGAGGTATCGTGGTAAATCCTGAAAATTCAGATATTGTGTATGTTGCAGCAGAAGGATCTGCCTGGGGACCCGGCGGAGACAGGGGATTATTTAAAACCACCGATGGTGGGAAAACCTGGACAAAAGTCCTGGAGATCAGTGAAAACACAGGAGTAAATAATATTGTTATGGATCCCAGGGATCCGGATCTTCTGTATGCCACTTCCGAGCAACGCAGGCGTCATGTCTATACTAAAATCGGGGGAGGTCCCGAAACCGCTGTCTATAAGTCCACAGATGGTGGACAAAACTGGAAGAAAATGACCAACGGACTTCCAAAGGCCGATATGGGAGGAATTGGTATAGCCGTCTCTCCTGTTAATCCGGATATGATTTATGCAATTATTGAAGCAGCCGAAGATAAAGGAGGATTTTTTCGCTCGGCCGACAGGGGTGAATCATGGATAAAAATGAGCTCCCATTCAAGCAGCGGGCAATATTACAATGAACTATACTGCGATCCTAAAAATGAAAGTGTGGTTTATTCTGTCGAAACCATTACGAAAGTTACACTGGATGGTGGTAAGACATGGACCAACCTTGGGAACAACAACCGTCATGTCGATGATCATGCCATGTGGATTGATCCCAAAGATCCTGAACATTTTCTCATCGGTGGTGATGGTGGCATCTATGAATCATTTGACAGCGGGAAAAACTATCATTTCAAAGCTAATCTGCCAGTAACCCAGTTCTACAGGGTAAATGTTGATAATGATCGTCCCTTTTATAATGTTTACGGGGGTACACAGGATAATAATACCATCGGTGGCCCATCCAGGAATATCTCAAGGCAGGGAGTGGTAAATGATGAATGGTACTTCACATTGGGTGGCGATGGATTCTGGGTTGCCCTTGATCCCGGAAATCCTGATATCGTTTATTGTGAATCACAATATGGAAATATATCACGTTATGACAGGAAAAGCGGTGAAGTACTGGATATTCAGCCCCAGCCCGGGAAAGGAGAGGACACATATAAATGGAACTGGAACACTCCCCTGATACTGAGCCCTCATTCCGATACGCGATTGTATTGTGCGGCAAATAAGGTTTTCAGAAGCGATGACCGGGGCAACACATGGCAGGTGATCAGTAATGATATTACAGCAGGAATAGACAGAAACACATGGCCTGTGATGGATCACTACTGGAGCTATGATGCAGTGGCTAAAGATGTATCCACCTCACTTTATGGGACAGCCGTTTCCCTCGCGGAATCACCGGTCAGGGAAGACCTGCTCTATGTGGGCACTGATGATGGTGTGATCAGCATTACTGAAAATGCAGGAAAGGAATGGCGCCAGGTAAAATCATTTCCGGGTGTGCCGGCAAACACATATGTCAGTGATATCCTTGCAGATAAGTATAACGAAAATATCGTATATGCAGCATTTGATAATCATAAACGGGATGATTTCAAACCTTATATCCTGAAGAGTACCGATAAGGGGAAAACATGGGTTTCAATTGCCAATAACCTTCCGGATAACGGAATGGTTCACACCATTGAGCAGGATTTTATAAATTCCGGTCTCATATTTATAGGAACCGAATTCAGTGTTTATTTCTCATCCGATGGGGGCCGGGAGTGGATCCGGCTAAACAGCGGTCTCCCTTCAGTTGCTGTGAAAGATATGGTCATCCAGAATAGAGAGCATGACCTGGTTATCGCAACATTTGGAAGAGGATTTTATATTCTTGATGATTATTCACCATTGAGAGAAGTCACAAAGGAACTACTTGACCAGCCGGCCTTCATTTTCCCGGTGAAAGATGCCATGATGTACATCCAAACCGGTAGCAGGGGAAGCCAGGGCTCAACATACTACGCCTCTGAAAATCCGGAATTCGGTGCAACTTTCACATATTATTTTGGCGATTCCCTGAAAACATTGAGAGAGATAAGACACGAAAAAGAAAAGAAGTTATTTGATGCAAAAATGCCAATTCCCCAACCGACAGTTGAAGATTTGCGTATCGAGGAAAATGAAGAACCTCCTTATCTGCTCTTTACAATCTATGAC
>CAZRHW010000528.1:0-1109 GCA_964599785.1 uncultured Bacteroides sp.
CTTTTATCTTTTATCTTTTATCTTTTATCTTTTATCTTTTATCTTTTATCTTTTTCCTTTTATCTTTTATCTTTTTCCTTTTATCTTTTTCCTTTTTACTTAAGATCACTAGTCTTTGTCCAATCCATATCTGAGTAATCAAGATTTTCTCCTGCCATACCCCAGATAAAAGAATAATTACTTGTTCCGGCAGCAGAATGTATCGACCAGGGAGGAGAGATCACCGCTTCTTCATTGGTCAGCCATATATGCCGGGTTTCTGCAGGTTCTCCCATATAATGGCATACAACCTGTCCTTCAGGTACATCAAAATAAAAATAGGCCTCCATTCTCCTGGAATGTACGTGCACAGGCATCGTATTCCAGACACTACCAGTCTGAAGTTCAGTAACACCCATTTGCACCTGACATGTATTGATAACACCGTTCACCAGTAATTTATTTATTTTTCTTGCATTAGAAGATGCAAGGGATCCAAGTTCAACGACCTCGGCATCCTGTAATCCAACTTTTACGATAGGGAATTCCTTATGAGCCAGTGCTGAATTAAAATAGAAATGTGCTGGGTGATCCTTATCAACTGAAGAAAATAAAATTTCCTTATTATCTTTTCCAATATAAAGGGCTTCTTTTTTCTGCAATTCAAATGATCTTCCATCAATTTCTATTATTCCGGCACCACCAACATTGATAATGCCAACTTCCCGTCTTTTAAGAAAGAAATCGGCTTTCAGCGGATCTACGGTTTCAAGCTTCAGGGAATCATTAACCGGCACTGCACCCCCTACAATGAATCTGTCGTAATGTGTATAGACCATTTTTAACTGGCCGGGGACCATCAGGTCACTGACAAGGAAATCCCTTCGAATCCTGCCCGTATCATAATTTTTAAAATCTTCAGGATTAGTTGCATATCGAACATCATAATTTACTGCCATGATTTTTGTAATTTAACGCGCTATAAAATTAACCTTTATGAACATTAAATAAAAGAATAATTCTAAAATTTAGCCATTTAACAATTTAGCCATTTATCAGTTTAACAATTTAACAGTTTAGCCATTTATCAGTTTAACAATTTAACAGTTTAGCCATTTATCAGTTTAACA
>CAZRHW010000528.1:1209-2923 GCA_964599785.1 uncultured Bacteroides sp.
ATTAATAATAATGAAATTCGGATATTTTGATGACAAAAACAGGGAGTATGTAATCACGACACCACAAACTCCTTATCCCTGGATTAACTATCTGGGTAACAAAGATTTCTTTTCGATCATCTCAAATACTTCCGGCGGGTATAGTTTCTTTAAGGATGCCCGCTTAAGGCGCATTACAAGGTATCGCTATAACAATGTTCCACCGGATACCGGCGGGAAATACTTTTACATCAATGAAGGAGGTACAATCTGGTCACCGGGCTGGAAACCCGTAAAAACCAGTCTTGATCATTATGAATGCAGACACGGATTGGGGTATTCCCGGATCACCGGAATAAAAAATGACCTGAAGACAGAAATTTTATGTTTTGTACCTCTGGATTACAACGGAGAAGTTCAGTTGCTTTCAATTAAAAATGAAAGTGATATGCCAAAATCCCTGAGTCTTTTTTCCTTCATTGAATGGTGTTTATGGAATGCACTTGACGACCAGACCAATTTCCAGAGAAATTTCTCCATTGGTGAGGTTGAAACAGAGGGTTCTGCCATTTACCATAAGACAGAATACAGGGAACGTAGAAATCACTATGCTTTCTATTGGGTGAATGAAAAAATATCAGGATTTGACACTGACCGGGACACTTTTCTCGGTCTTTATAATGAGCTGGGTAAGCCTGATATTGTAGGTAAAAACCGATCGCAAAACACTGAAGCCCATGGATGGGCTCCCATTGCTTCACATCACCTGGAGGTAACCCTGAAGCCGGGAGAAGAAAAGCAATTCGTGTTTATCCTTGGTTATGTTGAAAATGCAACAGTAAGCAAATGGGAATCACCGGGAATCATAAATAAAACAAAAGCCCGGGAAATGATGAACCGGATGGGAACGCCGGATCAGGTAATGAAAGCATTCAGAGAGCTAAAAGAATGGTGGGACAGCCTTCTTTCACATTATACGATACAATCTCATGATGAAAAGCTTGACAGACTGGTAAACATCTGGAATCAATACCAGTGTATGATAACATATTATATGTCAAGAAGTGCTTCATTATTCGAATCCGGAATTGGAAGGGGTATCGGTTTCAGGGATTCCAACCAGGATCTTGTAGGGTATGTTCATATGATGCCTGAAGAAGCAAGACAACGTATTATAGACCTTGCTTCTACACAATTTGAAGATGGCGGTGCTTATCATCAGTACCAACCCCTTACAAAAATGGGGAATGCGGATATTGGAGGAAACTTCAATGACGATCCATTATGGCTGATCTTCGGTACAATAAATTATATCAAGGAAACAGGCGATTTTGATATCCTCGGTTTGCAGATTCCTTTTGATAACAATCCCGATAACACAGTCACACTGTTTGAACATCTGAAGCGATCATTTTATCATGTTATCAACAATATTGGAGAGCATGGTCTTCCGCTCATTGGCAGAGCAGACTGGAACGATTGCCTGAACCTGAATTGTTTCTCTGATAATCCTGATGAATCATTTCAGACAACAGAAAATAAAGAAGGTGGCAGAGCAGAATCAGTGATGATTGCAGGCATGTTTGTATTATATGGTAACGATTTTGTTACACTTTGTAAACTGCTTGGCAACCAGACAGAAGCAGAAGAAGCGTCAATTCATGTTCAAAAAATGATTAACGCTGTGGAAACACATGGCTGGGATGGAGAATGGTTTGTCAGAGCATATGATCAT
>CAZRHW010000529.1:0-2920 GCA_964599785.1 uncultured Bacteroides sp.
TTCATGTAGTTCAGGGAATCAATCATGTTCTTGGGCAGGAGGTGCATGTTTTCGGGAAGCCCTGCCAGGTGTTTGGCAGTATTCAGAATAAGGCTCGATGATGCATGCATAAGCGGGGAATTTCTCCCTGTAATGATCGTTCCGTCTTTCATCTCGATGGCGGCACCGCAATAGATGCCATTACTGCCCTTGCCTTCCTTTTCTGCATCGACAGAAGCCTTTCTTGCCGGTTTAACTACTTTCCTGTCTTCGACTTTAGCATTTATTTTGTTCATGATCAGTTCTGCCCGGTTCAATGTATCCCTGTCAACTAATCCCATTGCATATTCCACCGCACATCTGAAATATCTTCGTATAATTTCCTGATGGGAGGCTTCCTGAATGACCCCGTCGTCAATAATCCCCGCAGCAGCACGGTTTACGCCCATATCGGTAGGTGACTGATAGATGGATTCTTCTCCTGTGATTTTTTCAAGGATCCTTCTGACAAGGGGGAACGCTTCAATATCCCTGTTATAATTTACTGTCTTGATATTATGGGCTTCCATGTGATGATGGTCGATCAGCACGACATCTTTCAGATCGACCGTTGCTGCTTCATAAGCGACATTGACCTTGTGATTAAGGGGAAGGTTCCAGATGGGGAAAGTTTCAAATTTGGCATATCCGGCCTTTACACCATTTTTGTATTCGTGATACAAGTTGCTGAGGCAGGTAGCCAGTTTCCCGCTGCCCGGTCCGGGACCCGTAACAACCACGATAGGTTTGGTTGTCTTTATATATCCATTGGCGCCATAGCCTTCATCACTCACGATCAGGTCCACATCAGAAGGGTATCCTTTTGTGATCCTGTGTGTATAAACTTTGATGCCGTTGCGTTCAAGTTTGTTCTTGAATGTTACGGCTGGTGGCTGATTATCATAACGGGTGATCACAACAGCATTAACATCAATTTCCCAATCCCTGAAGTCATCAATTGTTTTCAGTGCATCAACGTCATAGGTGATGCCGAAATCTGCCCTGATCTTTTTCCTTTCAATGGCACCGGCATGGATGCAGAGAATAACTTCAATTTTATCTTTCAGTTTCTGAAGGAGACGCATTTTAACATTCGGGTCAAAGCCCGGTAATACTCTGGCTGCATGGTAATCGTAAAGGATCTTACCCCCGAATTCAAGATAGAGTTTATGGTTGAAACGGGTTACCCGCTCCAGGATGGCAGCGGTTTGTTCTTCGAGGTATTTCTCATTGTCGAAGCCTATTGTGTTTTGATCCTTTTTCCCCATGTTATAAGATCTGATTTTGGTCCATTGATGTAAAAAATATTTAACCACAGAGGTCACAGAGAAGGCACAGAGATCACAGAGGTTTATAACCAATAATCTTATCCTCTGTGTGCTCAGTGTTATTGCTCTGTGGTCTCTGTGGTTAAAAATTCTTCAGGCAATGTAGCAATTATTTTACTGAGAAATTCATTCATATCCATATTCTCCAGGGAATAACCCATTCTGACAACCACCAGCTTTTTTGAAGGGATAATGAATATCCGCTGGCCTTTAAATCCGTCACAGAAAAACATATCTTCTGGAATGTCGGGGTATTGATCAGTATTCTGAAGCCAGAATTGTGCGCCATATCTTCCCTGTGAGCCATGGCCGGGTGTCGTTGTATATTTTACCCACCAGCCGGGCAGTATTGTATCACCTTCAAACACACCATTGTTCAGGTATAACATTCCAAACCTGGCCCAGTCGCGGGGTGTTGCATAACAATATGATGATCCCGCGAATGTACCGGCAGGATCAGTTTCAAAAACCGTATTCCTCATCCCGATGCGGTTAAATAATTTACTATAGGGGAATAGATGATAGGTATCATCATTTCCTATCGTTTTACGGATGATCCCTGAGATAATATTTGCTGTACCTGAGGAATAGTAAAAAACGGAATCAGGTTTATGTATTAGCGGGCTGCTGATGGCAAATTCGTACATATCGCCACGCATATACAACATCCGGGTGACTTCAGAGAGGTCAAAATAATTCTCAACCCATTTCAGTCCCGAGTTCATATGCAGGAGATTATCCAGGGTGATAGCGGAACGTTCATCATTTTTCCATTCATCTATGCGGGCAGGCTGATATATATCCAGTTTCTCTTCCTGAACCAGGATTCCCACCATTGCACTGATGACACTTTTTGACATCGACCAGCCAAGGCATTCGGTAAACATATCAAATCCTTCAGCATATTTTTCTGCGACAATGATATTGTCATAAACAATAATCACTGCCTGTGATTTCCTGAACGGTTTACTTCCAGGGGCATCGAAAGCATCTGTAACGACCTGTTCAAGTTTGACATTATCCAGGCCTGGTATCAGGGAGTCAGGCATCAGATCACCAAGGGGCCAGGACACGGTTTTAGTTTCGTCAGGGAGTGGGGGCACAGCAGGCAATGACTGGTTCCTGATATCTTCTTCGGGGAAGTCGACAACCACAGCACATCCGAGTCCTTCCCTGTAAACGGCTTTTCTTTTTGCAAGTCCCAACAATGAGGTTGTAACCGATTTGTCATTATTATTGATTTTTGTTTTTGCCAGGGAAATGGGGAAAAATGACAAATCCTGGTTTGTCACAGATACAGGATCCCTGTCAGCAATAAATACACAAGAGCACATCCCCTTTGCTGCAAATGCTGTAATAATAGGCAGGCGCGGCCATGCATAAATAACAACACCAATGACTAGTGCAAAGAGAAATAAATAAAGTAGCCTCCTGAAGAGTTTTTTCATGCGTATGTGGTTAAATGTAAATGATGAGTTGTATGATTAATCCAAAGATATTGAAATATTTTTTTTTATCCAGCTAACCGATATTTTCATTTTTTTGACATATATGTTTGGGAGTTTAAACTAGCG
>CAZRHW010000530.1:0-2901 GCA_964599785.1 uncultured Bacteroides sp.
ATTCCTGTTGAAGATCTGGGCATGGGTACAACAGCTCCGGCAAATATACGGCATTGGGTCGGGTATGTGGGGGTTGTCTATAAATAGTTGCAGGTTGCAGGTTACCCGCCTTCACTTCGTTTCGGCGGATAAAACAGGGTGCAGGGTGCAACCGGGCAATCCGATTCAGGCAAAAACAAGTCATCTGGCGTTCTGAACATCGGTGTATTTCTAATTAAAAATTTATATTGAAATAAATGTCCGGCCATAACATCCAGCAAAATAACAGTTACTCCACGGGGAAAATTGATTTGCAGGGGCCGCAGGTGTATACTGAAATTGATAAGATCTTTTTCAGTGATGGCTATATACTGGCTAAAGAGCATCTTAATAAAGGATTTTCAAAAGAGAATATGCTGGCCATGTCCGCTACCCTGTACGATGCTGTTGATAGTCTGATAGATAGTTTCTCGAAAAGGTGCACAGCAGAAGGAAAAAAGATTGACTGCAGGAAAGGTTGTTACTTATGTTGCTGTCAGGCAGTTTTGGTCCTTCCTTTTGAAATATTGTCCATTGTATCTTACATCAATAAAAATCTTTCGAAGAATGACCGGGCCGGAATATATGATCGTGCCATTAATAAAGATCATATTACCAAACACATGAAAGTACAGGAATTCTTAAGTTATAAAGCTCCCTGTCCACTGTTAAAAAATGGAATTTGCATGGTTTATGAGGTACGCCCAATGGCTTGCCGGACCTATCTCTCCTCCAGCTCAACCGGTTGTAAAACAGAATATGATCATCCAAAAGAGATAGATATTTTTCCGGATCTGTATGAGTTCCCAATACGCGCAGGCCGCATGATAAATGAAGGCATCTCTGCTTATTTAATTGAAAATCAGATTTCCCCGACAGAATGGCTCATAGAATCTTCTTTGCATACAGCCATGACAGATGACCGGGCTTTTGAACGATGGTTAAAGGGTGAAAATATTTTTCAAAAAAGAAATTACTCCGATGAAGAAATAAGATACCTTAACAGTTTTGGAGCAGACAAATAACCTGTTTTTTATCGGGGCTTTTATCAGCAGATGATCATGACCTGACGGAGGTCATAAAAACTACTTGTGTTAACCTTATTAACAGTTGATTCTTAATTAGACTAAACAAATAAAAGCAACCGTTTTTCATTTCAGGTACAAATAAAAACAAAAAGTTTTGTATCTTCTCGAAGATTTTATCCGGCAATGATAAGAAATTATCTGATAACAATACTGCGGAATATTGCCCGCCAAAAAATCTTTTCATTTATCAACATTTTTGGCCTTTCCACCGGCCTCACATGTTTTCTTGTAATTTTCTTCTGGATCAGGGATGAATTAAATTACGACCGCTATCATACCCATGCCGGGAATATTTACCGGGTATATGAGAAGCAATATTATTCCGAGGGTGAAACCTTTTTTGCATTTGCCACACCGGAGCCACTGGCTCAGGCTCTAAAGGAAAACTTTCCTGAAATAGTTAATGCCACCCGCCTGAATCTCCTGTGGGAAAAATTACTGTTCCGCTATGAAGACAGGATCTTTAACGAGACACGTGTTTACGCAGCAGACCAGGCAGTGTTCGACATGTTCACCTATAAATTCCTCGTCGGTAATGCTGAAACCGCTTTGGCAGAACCCTATTCCATGGTGATGACCGAAACTATGGCAAAAAAATATTTCGGAGAGAAAGATCCTGTTGGAAAAACTGTTGAGGTAAACAAAGAATATATATTCACTGTTACCGGGGTTATGCAAGATGTTCCACAAAACTCGCATGTTAACTGGGAATGTCTGGTGCCGTTCGATTTTATGCTGGAAATCTGGAACTATCCCAGAGGATTCTGGGGCAGCAATACTTTCCGTACCTATATTGAGGCCCGGCCGGATGTCACAAAAGAAGAGATAGAAAAGAAAATTGTTGACCTGATCCAAAAAAATCATGAAGGTTCAACGACCGAGCTTTATCTGCAGCCACTTTTAGAAACACATCTGCATTCGCTCGAAGGTGGCGGTGCGATCCAATATCTCAGAATATTCTCAATTGTTGCAATGTTTGTGCTTATCATCGCATGCATCAATTTTATGATCCTTTCAACTGCGAGATCAACAAGACGGGCAAAAGAAGTTGGTATCCGCAAGATAGTCGGAGCCAGCAAGGATAAACTGGTATTACAATTTTTCGGAGAATCCATACTCTTTTCACTATTTTCCCTCTTCCTGGCTATTCTGCTGGCAGAAATCCTTAGGGGACCATTTAACAAACTAGCCGGAAAGGATCTTTCTTTTAACTTCTTTGCACCTGACATATTCCCTTTTTTATTTCTTCTTGCAGTCTTCACAGGAATACTTGCCGGCAGTTATCCGGCTCAGCTGCTCTCTTCATTCAAGACAGCAGAAGTCCTGAAAGGCACCTATCATTCCAGTTCATTATTCTTCAGGAAAGTGCTTATTATTATACAATTTGTTATATCTATTGTCTTAATTATCTGCACCATAGTAGTCTATGAACAATTACAATATATCCGGCATAAAGACATTGGACTGGATAAAAACAACATCATCTATTTTCCTCTCCGTGATTTTTCAAATTTCGTGCCCTTTAAAGAAACACTTAAGACATTACCCGGAATTGAGAATGTAACTGCTACTAACCGGGTGCCAGTATCCATCACCAATTCCTCATGGGCATATAACTGGGAGGGGAAAGATCCGGGCCTTGAGATCCTGTTTCAGCAGATCTATGTTGATTTTGGTTATTTTGAAACTTTTAAAATGGAAATGGTTGAAGGAAGGACTTTCTCTGCAGATTTTCCTTCCGATTCAACAAATTATATCCTGAATGAGGAAGCTGTACAAAGGATGGGGCTTTCTG
>CAZRHW010000531.1:0-2900 GCA_964599785.1 uncultured Bacteroides sp.
GAAAGTCAAACTGAATGGAAACCAGCTGAAGGCCTTCTTTCCACTGAATGGGCGAATCAAATAGGGCCGGAGAATGTTCTGCCTGAATACCCACGGCCGCAGATGAAAAGGACGGAGTGGTTGACTCTGAATGGTTTATGGGATTATGCAATTGTTCCTGCCGAAGAAACGAAACCAGGGAAGTGGGATGGTAAAATACTTATCCCATTTTCTGCTGAATCGGCCCTTTCGGGTGTATGCAGGGAAGTCGGACCGGGAAACCGTTTATGGTATCATCGGACATTAACAATACCCGGAGAATGGGAAGGGAAGCAGATATTGTTAAATTTCGGAGCTTCAGATTGGGAGACGACGGTCTGGCTGAACGGCGAGGAGGTTGGATTTCACAGGGGCGGCTATGATGCTTTCACTTTCGACATTACCGGAGCGCTATCAAAAAAAGGAAAACAGGATATCCTCGTTTCTGTTTGGGATCCGGTGAATCAGGGTACACAGCCGCGCGGCAAACAGGTACTCGATCCTGAGGGGATATGGTATACTTCGGTAACCGGCATCTGGCAAACTGTTTGGATTGAGCCTGTAAATAAAGCATATATAAAATCCTTGAAGATCATACCGGACGTTGATAAAGAAACAGTAACACTCATTCCCGATATATCAGAAAGAACAGAAGGGTTAACACTGGAAGCGGAATTATTCAAAGATGACCGCGCTCTTGTTGAGATAGGTTCAGATAAAGACTTAATTGTTCTCCCTGTTAAAGATTTGGAGCTGTGGTCCCCGGACCATCCCTTCCTGTATACATTCCATCTGAATGTTGTAAAAAGCGATGGAGAAGTGGCCGACAGTATCACCGGATACTTTGGCATGCGAAAAATATCACTTGGCAGAGATGAAAAAGGAATAACAAGGATGATGCTGAATGATGAGTTTATTTTTCAGTTCGGTCCCCTGGATCAGGGCTGGTGGCCCGACGGACTGTATACCGCACCCACTGATGAAGCACTGAAATATGATATTGAAGTGACAAAGAAGCTGGGTTTCAATATGATCCGCAAACATGTAAAGGTGGAACCGGAGCGTTGGTATTACTGGTGCGACAAGTTGGGAATAATGGTATGGCAGGATATGCCAAGTGGGGATCAATATATCGGTCATAATGATCCTGATATCAACAGGTCAGAGGAATCGGAAATGCAATTTAAATATGAGCTTCAAAAACTTGTGGAAAACCATTCTAATCATCCCGCTATTATTGTGTGGGTACCCTTTAATGAAGGCTGGGGGCAGTTTAAAACCGGGGAAGTCGTCGAATTTATCAGGAAGCTGGATACAACCCGTCTGATTAATCCAACGAGTGGCTGGACCGACAGGAAGGTGGGAGATATCCGTGATATCCATGCCTATCCCGGGCCGGCTATGCCTGAGCCGGAAGAGAAACGTGCCATCGTTCTGGGGGAATTTGGAGGTCTGGGATTGCCGCTCGAAGGCCATACCTGGCAGGAAAAAGATAACTGGGGCTACCGTAACTACACCAACCAGGATGAGCTGCTGGAGGCATATACAAAGCTGATCACTGAACTCATGCCGATGGTGGACAAAGGACTGTCTGCGGCAGTGTATACCCAGACAACAGATGTTGAGGTTGAAGTCAATGGTTTAATGACATATGACCGGGCAGTCATTAAAATGGATCCGGAAAAAGTTTCAGGGATTAACAAAAGAAACAATTGAATCCCAGGGGGTCAAAGAGATTGTTCGGTGTACGGATTATTGAATGGATTTAGCTCTGTGTCCTCTGTGTGAACTCTGTGCCCTCCCTGTCTGCCGAAGCGGCAGCGCAGGCAGATGTGGTAAATTTTTTTAGATAACAGATTCTGAAATAAAAATAAAACAGATCAGACAATTATGTTAAATTTCTCTCCCTGCCTCGAAATCTTTTTTAATGATCTTCCTTTTGCTGAAAGGATCAGGAAGACTGCTGAGATCGGTTATGAGTATTATGAATTCTGGTCATGGTGGGATAAAGATATCAATACATTATCCGAAATTACTGAAGAACTCGGGATCAAATGTGCAGGGTGCTGTACAAAATTTATTTCCCTGGTTGATCCCGGAAAAAGGAATGCATATCTGGATGGCCTGGGAGAAACGATTGAAGTCTCAAAAAAACTTGGATCGGGGATCATCATTTCACAGGTTGGTGATGGATTGATGGGTACAAACCGGGAAATTCAACTGGTATCCCTCATGGATGGTTTAAGAAAAGCTGCAAAAATGCTTCAGGATACGGATCTTGTGCTGGCCATTGAGCCATTAAACATATTGTATGATCATCCGGGGTATTTTCTTTCAAAATCGTCAGAGGCTTATGCTGTTGCTAAATCAGTTGACTCAAAAAACATCAAGATTTTATTTGACATTTATCATCAGCAGATAACGGAAGGGAATCTGATCAACAACATCAGGGACTATTTCAGTGAGATCGCACATTTTCATGTCGCGGATCATCCGGGCAGGCATGAACCCGGGACAGGAGAAATCAACTATTCCAATATCTTTAAAACACTTCGGGAGCTGGATTATTCAGGATGTGTAGGCATAGAGTTATGGCCGCTTAACAAGGATCATACAGCGGTACTGGAGTCTATTCTGATGAATAATGCGAGGTTTTGAGATATCTGCTATGTAAATTGCAATTTATTCCGTCGGCTGAAGCCGACAGCAACTCATCCTGCACCCTGCAACCTGCACCCTGCAACATGCAACATGCAACCTGAACCCAGTAACCTGTAACCTGCACCCTGCACCCCGTACCCTGCACCCTGCAACCTGTAACCTGCAACCTGTAACCTGCAACCTGCACCCTGTAACCTGTACCCTGCACCCCGTACCCTGCA
>CAZRHW010000532.1:0-2900 GCA_964599785.1 uncultured Bacteroides sp.
CATTTTGTGCAGACTGTGTTAGGTGAAGGAGAAATACTTTTCGGGGATATGGAGAGGAGATTGGGATTATTGAATGAGTTTTAAAAGGCTTCTCGCTGATTTACGCAGATTAAAACGCAGATAACCACAGATTATATTTACCATAAGTATTTATAATCTGCGTAAATCTGCGTTTTAATCTGCGTAAATCTGCGAGAAATTTTTACTTCAGTATATAAATATACCTTCAAAGTATTACTGGTCAAACAATCCTTGACATTGATTATAATAATTCATATTTTAGTAAACAATTATCAGACAGAAACTTAAAGTTTATCATTCATGACCGGTGAATTTCTCGGATATCATTCTGAATGGAACCTCGGTAGTCCGGGCGGATGGGATTACCAGCGGATCACACAGGAGATCGGCAAAGCTGTCTGGAAGCGCCTGTCTGAAGAAATAGGGTTCAGGGAGGATCTTGATTTTGATCATCCCCTGCTTCACCCGGTTGTTGGCTTTGTGGAAATGCTGGAAGATGCTTATCGCAGAAGGGAAGGAAGGAATCCCGGCCTCATCGCCGTGATGGCGGAAGAGGAAACACTGGATGATGTCATTGAAAACAGAAATCTTGTCGATCATCTGAACAGGATACCGGGACTGCAGGGTGCGCTGATGGCCCCGCATCAGCTTGAACTGAAAAACGGCCGGATCAGTTACCGGGGACAGAACGTCGGTCTGATATTTATGGATTTTAATACGAATGTCCTGCTGGATCTTCACCGGAAACAAAACCTTGAACCGGTGCTTAAAGCGGTTGGTGAGAACAGGGTTATCAATCCAAGGGGTACGGAACCGGTGAATTCAAAGGGTATGTTCGAGGTGCTGACCGATCCTTCCAAAACGGGACTATTTCATGCTGAGACAGTTAAAAGGACACCATGGACCAGACAGTTTTACCACAGGAAAACAACCGGCCGTAATGACGCAGAGATCACGGACCTAGTTGAATGGACGAGGAAAAACTGGGAAGACCTGGTGCTGAAACCGGAAAGGGGATATTCAGGAAAAGGTGTTAAAGTGGGAGGCATCCATACCGGGACAGATGATATCATTGAGGCCGCCCTGGGATCGGGTGACTATATCGTGCAGGAAAAAATACCGCTGAACCTGTGGGGTGAGATGATCCCTGAGCTTGATACGGATACCGGGACGATCCTGTTAAAACAGTTCCAGACAGATTTCAGATGCCTTTTTGGCAGGAAAAAATTGTCGGGTTTCCTGGGCAGGTTCGGGGGTGTCCCTACGAATGTCGGGAGCGGGGGAGGAGTGCAGCCTATGGCAGTGGTGAGGGAAAATGCCGATACCGGTGAGTGGACCCGGAAGATCAATGACTCCATTTGTAAAACAGGATTCGATATTATCGCAGGGATTGCCGGATACCGGGATCAGCTCGCCATAGAAAACCATTTCACTTATCTGCTGGGCCCGATAAAGATCGCCCTGCGGCCCAGGCTCATTAAAGACTCACAGATGAAAGCCCTGGAAAAATATTGCCGGGGTATATGGAAGGATTGCCTCGTGCTTGAAAAATTGTGGATGACGGACAGGCTTGGAATACGGATGGATATTGATCCTGATGAACTGGCGATAATCAGGTCACAGCCCTGGAAAGGCTCGGATGCCATTTTTGCATCCGACGGGTTGTTCAGCTTTGGAGCTCATATAATATGAAATATTCAATTAATCCCGACTGGTGGAAAGAGATTTTCGATGAAGTATATCTCATGACAGACGCAAGGACGGTCTGTGATGATGAGCTGACAAGGAAAGAGGTTGATTTTATATCGGTATTCATGGACATCGGAAAGATTTCACCTGTCCTTGATCTTTGCGGCGGCCAGGGACGGCATTCTCTCGAACTGGCCAGGCGGGGATATACCGACCTGACAGTATTGGATTACTCAGGCTTTCTTCTGGACATGGGAAAGCAAAAAGCCGGGGAAGAAGGCCTGCATATCAGTTTTCTCCGGGGTGACGCAAGGGATACCGGGTTGGCTGACGGCCGGTTTCAGCATATCATCGTGATGGCCAGCTCGTTTGGCTATTTTATTGACGAACAGGAAAATAACAGGATTCTATCCGAATCATTCCGTCTGCTTGGACCGGGAGGAAAGCTGCTGCTTGACCTGCCCGACAGGGATTATGTACTTCAGCATTTCAGATCCTCATCACATCACAGGGTAAATGAAGATATAAGTGTGAAAAGGCAAAGGATGATCCGGCAGGATGTGATCTACAGCACAGAAATTGTCGTATCGGATCAGCAGGGTTGTATCCGGAAAAATACCTATTGTACAAGGTTATATTCAAGGGATGACCTGAGGCAATTGCTCCGGAAAGTGGGATTTCAGACGGTGGCCTTCAAGAAGGATTTTATGAATCGTGCAGATCAGGGTGATTACGGGTGTATGACAAATCGCATGGTGGTGATCGGGGAGAAGGGATAAATGGTTTCTGGTTTCTGGTTCCTGGTGGATTTTGGGTTAGGGTGTGGAGATAGAATGGTTTCTGGTTCCTGGTTCCTGGTGGGTTTTGGGTTAGGGTGTGGTTAATAAACGCAAGGCTTCAGGCAACAGGTACCGGGTTCCCCAGCCCGAACGTACCCTGCCCGTATGATTCAGTCAGGACACTCCCTACTCCCTACTCCCTACTCCCTACTCCCTACTCCCTACTCCCTACTCCCTGCTCCCTGCTCCCTGCTCCCTGCTAATATACTAATTTTATCCCGTAGACTCTTGACAGGTGAGCCTGTTATATTATCTTTGAAAAAATTCTGTTTTACCGGATCAGGGGAAAAAGAAAATTTTTTTATGGAAAAGCACAGCTTCCAGGCGGTTATTTTCGATCTTGACGGTGTG
>CAZRHW010000533.1:0-2895 GCA_964599785.1 uncultured Bacteroides sp.
ACCACAAAGGATCACAAAGTACAACACAAAGTCACACAAAGGAAGTAAAGACAATCATTAACTTTTGATACAGCCTTTTTTCAATGTTCCTTTATCCTTTCGTAAAGATCTTATACAACACAGGAACCACCAGCAGGGTAAGGAATGTTGACACCAGCAGTCCACCGATGATGGTCCATCCCATCGGGGCCCAGAGGGTGCCGCCACGAAGGGTGAGGGGCAACAGCCCCCCTATCGTGGTGAAGGTGGTGAGGATGATCGGGATAAACCGTGTCTCCCCCGCCTCCTTCACGGCCTCAATGATCGCTTTCCCTTCCGCTTTCAGCGTATTCGTATAATCCACCAGGATGATCGAGTTATTTACCACCACCCCGATAAGACTGATAAATCCAATACCGGCAGTGAAGGAAAAGGTGTTACCGGTGAAAAACAGGGCCAGCACCGATCCGATCGCACCAAGCGGGATAGCGGAGAAAATGATGAGGGGCTGGGTGAATGACCTGAACTGAAGCACCAGCACAGCAAAAATTGCTATCAGCGCCAGGATACTGGCACGGAAGATGCCGCCGAAACTTTCCTCCCGGCTCTCAAGCTCACCGGTGAATTTATAGCTGTAACCTTCCGGCCAGGGATAACCCTTAAAATCCCGGTCAAGCTGTGCCGCGACATCATCCAGCGAATACCCTTTCAGGATATCAGCCGTGATGGTCCCGTTCCTCGACATATCAAAATGGGTAATGACACCGGGTGCTTCCCTGAATTCAATCCCTGCCAGTTGTCTCAACGGGATAGCCCTGCCGGTAAGTGATGTGACATAAATCTTATCGAAATCGCCAATGCTTACCAGTTTTCCCGCGGGCATCCTCAGAACAATGCTGTACTCTTTGCCCTCCTTATCCCGGAATCTGGAAATCCCGGCCCCTGTTATACAGGTCCTGATCGTCCTGTCGATTTCAAAAACAGGTACACCGAGCATACTGGCCTTGTCCCTGTTGATATTGAAAAAAAGATCCGTACTCGTTTTTTTCAGTATATTATCAATATTTACCACCCCCCCGGTATTCCTCACAAATCTTTCAAGGTCCACAGAAATCCTTTTCAGTACATCAAGATCATCACCGGTTATTTTAATCGTCAATGGTGCTTCAATCGGTGCGCCCTGTTCAAATTCCTTCACATTGATCTGGGCACCGGGATATCCGCTGAACAGGGTTCTCAACTCACCCATCAGGGCATCGAAGCGCTGGTTATCATAAGCATCCAGCTCAACATAAATTTCAGCAAAGCTTTTATCAAACTGTTTGGGCATCGTGTTATAATAGATCCTTGGATTGCCGTGACCCACATTTGTTGCATAACGGCGCACATCAGGAATCGTATCAAGGATCCCTTCCACATACCTTGCGATCCTGTCGGCCTTTTCCAGTCCTGAGCTCTCGGGGGTGTCTATCCTGATCATGAACTGCGGCTTTTCTGCTTTCGGGAAAAAGCTTACTCCTACAAGTTTAAACAATAATCCGGCACCCAGAAATGCCATTATTGAAATCAGAATGATGAGCCATTTTCTTCTCAGCGAGAAATCGAGGATCCTCCTGTAAGGCCCTTCTACAAACTTTTTCAGGGGTGATTTCAGGCTCAGCCTGAACTTTCGCCCGCCGCCCTTCCCGGCACTTTTCAGGAAAACGCTTGCCAGGTATGGTGTAAGCGAGAGGGCAAGGATCAGTGAAGCTAACAACGTGAAAAGTACCGTCACCGGCATGCTCTGTATGAAACGCCCGGCTTTGTCGGGCATGGCGATGATGGGAATGAATGCCAGCATGGTTGTGGCCGTAGCACTTACAATGGGCCATCCCAATTGGGAGGTTCCCCGGATGGCCGCTTCCCTTCTGGTAAATCCCCTGGCAATGAACCGTTCGATATTCTCGACAATAACAATTGAATTGTCAACAAGCAGCCCGAGTGAGATCACCAGCCCTGCAATAGAGATCTGCTGAAGGCCGAAACCCGAAAGATCAACAAATCCCAACCCTACGACGATGGAAAAAGGGATGGCCAGGATAACGATCATGGAAGCCCTGAATCCAAGCGATAATAAAATGATCAGTCCAACCAGGATGATCCCCTGCAGGAGATTGCTCAGGAACCCATTGATCCTGTTATCAACACTTTCACGCTGGTCAAAAACGGCTATCAGCCCGATATTTTCATCCAGTGACGGCCGGAATTCCTCAAGAACCCTGTCAATATCTTCTGTAATACTGAAAATGTTATAATTTTCTTTCTGCTTAACTGTCAGGAAGATGCATCTCGTCCCATTGTACCTGGCCACGTATCGCTGATCTTCATAATCAAACCTCACATCTGCAATATTTTTCAGATAGATCAGCCGTCCCTGGTAGGAGCTGACAACCGTATTCCTTATCTCATCCAGCGTCTGATATGATCCGCTTGTTTTAATATTGAATTCTTTCGACTGCACCTTCACGCTGCCACCGGGAATGTTTGCATTATTGCTCAGGATAGCCTGTCTCACGTTTTCAATGGCAATATTCATCTGTGCCATTTTCTCGATATCAAGGGATATCCTTACTTCCTGTTCCGGCAGGGCCAGCACCTCAACCAGCTTCACACCATTAACCTGTTCAATATCCTTTTTAAGATCATCAGCCAGATCACCCAGCCGGTCGTATCCTGCCGAATCAGACACCAGCGCCAGCTGCATGATCGCCACATCCGAACTTGTCCACTGGAGGATATCCACACTGTATATCTCTTCCGGGAGGTCACTCCGGATACTGTTTACCTGCCGTACCACCTCGTTGAACTTGTCGCTGGCATCCGTGCCAAATGTGAACTCAACGCTGGTGATCACGATACCATCCCTTGCCGAAGTCT
>CAZRHW010000534.1:0-2895 GCA_964599785.1 uncultured Bacteroides sp.
CTGGCTTATGGACAGGATTGTAATTGTTGTGGCATTAGCTTGTGTATTCATCCGTATGGGGAATTTTTTCAACTCAGAAATTTATGGTCTTCCAACCAATTTGCCTTGGGGTGTGGAATTTGTTAGAGATAGGCTTTACGACAGTACCACTGGTGAAATACTCCCAACTGTGCCAAGGCATCCAACGCAATTATACGAAGCACTAAGTTACTTATTGATATTCATTGCATCATTCGTTTATTATCGAAAAAGGAACATGGAAATACGGGATGGTTTCATTTTTAGTGTCTTTATGATTGCTCTGTTTAGTGCCAGATTTTTAATCGAATTTATGAAGAATGACCAGGTCGCATTTGAAGCAGGAATGAGTTTCAATATGGGGCAATTGTTGAGCCTTCCGTTTATTTTTGCAGGTATAGGTTTGATTATCTGGACGAAAGCGAAGCCAAGGTACTTTTCTCAGGAGCATAGCGAATAAAATCAACCACTTTCATTATATCCATTAACAAATCGAGGTTAAATATTTCAAACCTCTTGTCTACTACAGCCCTTTGATAATCAAAGGGCTCTTTTTTATGTACAAAGTTTACGTATTATACTCACAATCGGCTGATAAGATATATATCGGTTTTACTACTTCTCTGATTAAAAGGATCGAATCTCATAACATATATGGCAAAAAAGATTGGACACGTCAATATAAACCTTGGACACTTATTCATATTGAATTTTTTTAAAAAAAATAACCGATAATTCATACTTCCTGTCATAAAGTAATATAAAACGTTTTGAGAGACCTGGACCCGTGCCTGACGGAAGTCTGGTCTACCGGCGGGCAGGGTTGTCCCTCCCCTGGCGAATTCTCGAACGTTTAATTAATTTATTATTAAATAATTATAAAAATTAAGAAGTATGAAAATGAAAAAAATTTTTACCCGGTTCCTTTCAGGAACAATGCTGATTTTATCCATTTCAGCCCAGGCCCAGGATGGATTATTCATCTCAGAGGTTACAGATCCGGCAGATGACTATAACGGCCGGTTCATTGAAATCTACAATGCAGGTCCTGAAACAGTGGATTTCAATATGGTTACACTTTACTTATCACGCCAGAGCAACGGGGGTACCGGCTGGGGTGATGTACAACTTGCAGGAACAGTAACCGCCGGTGAAACATTTGTCCTCGGAGGTTCCTCATTTGAAGCCATATATGGCTTCCCTCCCGATCAGGAAACAGGCATAATTATAGGTAATGGTGATGATGCTTATTTTCTTTTCATGGACGGTGATCATACTGCAGGGACACTTCATGATATCTTTGGTGCCATAGACACAGATGGAACAGGTGAACTATGGGAATACGAGGATTCCAGGGCAGTACGAGTGGAAGGTATTACTGCTCCCCGGGCAATATGGAACGCCGCCGAATGGGAAATTGGCCCGG
Source organism: uncultured Bacteroides sp. (assembly GCA_964599785.1). GTDB lineage: Bacteria > Bacteroidota > Bacteroidia > Bacteroidales > SM23-62 > LJUQ01. Next base: position 1,445 of record CAZRHW010000534.1, read on the forward strand.
CCAATATTCTGGATACCGACCCGGGAACACACCATGGTTCACCTGATGGTGACACGATCTTACCGGGCAGGTATTCTCTCACAGTACAAAATGATACTACTGAAGCAGGTCAACCCGATGAAGTTGTCATCCTGGTCAGTGAGCTGACCTTAGCTGACAATATTATTTCATACCAATTTAATATCGGTTTTGATACTTCAGCACTGGAATACACAGGAACCGACCTTTCCGGAACCATCGCTGAAGGCGGTGAAACTGCAGTCAATCCCAATATTGCAGGAAAAGTATCCATCAGTTATATGAATCAGACACCATTGACCGGTGCGGGTGCTATATTAAAACTTCTGTTTAATTCACAGGTTGCAGATACATGTGAAATATCCATTTCCAATGCCTGGTTAAATAACATACCGGTGCAGGATTTAACCAATGGCACCCTGATTATCATGAAGGTAATTCCACCAACCGCTGCGATTACTTATAGTGATACCGTGAACCGGTTTGCCGATACCCTTGTGATTACTGCCACCTTCAGTGAAATGATGCATGAGTTGAATCCTGTTTATCTCCAGCTTAGTGGTGCTGCAACCCTGGAAAATGCTGAAATGACCCGTCAAAGTCCAACGGTGTATACATACCACTACCAGGTTCCGAAAACAGGCGGTGATGTTTTAGTCAGGCTGAGCAATGGAACAGACATGTGGGGCAATGAAGTAATTCCTGTGCCAACCAGCGGGGATACATTTCATATCATGCAATTTACCTCGGGGGATGTGGATGATGATGGTATCATTCTGGCTTATGATGCAGCCATTACGCTTCAATATTCAGTTGGACTGGATCCCATAGCGGATATTGATCCACTACCCTGGGAACACTGGCGTGACAGTACGGCAAACGTTGATGGTACCGGAGGTATTACGGCATATGATGCAGGATTGATCCTGCAGTATTCGGCCGGTATCATCACCAGCTTTCCCGGTGATATCAATAAATCCTTTTTAAGAGCTGATGTATCCCTTGAAATTGAGGATGGTAACATTACATTTTATACCTGGGGACATTTGCTGGGTTTCAACTTAAGTATAGCAGATAAAAATGATATGCTTGGGATCCCGGTTATTCTAGATAATTCATTCATGTCAGCATTTAATATCAGTGAAACGATATATAATATAGGACTTTGTACTGCATATCCCCCTGAAAACGGGATGGCTATTTTAAAGATCCCGTTCACTAAAAGCGGATCAGTGACATTCACTATGCTTGTTAATACAGAAGAGAAGGTAGTAACCATTGACCTGGTGACGGGCATGGTTGACCCGGAAAAGGAGGATATTGCCATTTATCCTAATCCGGCCAGGGACAAATTATATATAAATACAGGAGGAATTTTTAAGATGGACGGATATCAACTGAAGATTATCGATCAAACCGGGGTAACAGTCTTT
>CAZRHW010000535.1:0-2882 GCA_964599785.1 uncultured Bacteroides sp.
GAAAACTGAAAACCGAAAACTGAAAACCGAAAACCGAAAACTGAAAACCGAAAACTGAAAACTGAAAACCGAAAACCGAAAACCGAAAACCGAAAACCTATTCCAGATGAATTACAGAAAACTAACAGATAAAGAGGTCTCTATATTAAAGAAAAATGGCTGTCAGGCCGAGGACTGGTCAAAAATAGCAGTTAAACCGGATTTTGATCCGGAACGACTTCGGGATGTACAGTTCGCCGGGAATAATAAACTGGGAGTATTCAGTGAAGTAATTGAAATTGACACAGGAATTTATAAGCCCTCAGGGCTCCGGAACAGTTATATACAGGACTGTACAATTGATGATGATGTATATATTTCAAATGTGAGGAATCTGATTTGTTATCATGTTCATCCTCATGCCGTTATTGAAAATATAAATACACTTGTAATGAACGGGGAGAGTACCTTTGGGAACGGGACTGAAATTGAGATCCTGAATGAAGGGGGTGGCAGACCATTGTTATTGTATGACAGGTTATCCTCACAAATTGCTTACATGATGGTTTTATACCGGCATGCAAAAGAGGCTGTCGGCAGGGTGGAGAAAATGATTCAAAAATATGTTGATTCAACCAGGGCTCACCAGGGAATTATTGGTGAAGGTGCCAGAATTGTAAATACCTCTGCCATAAGGAATATTAAAGTAGGGGAACATGCAATTATATCAGGAGCAGGATTACTTGAGAATGGCACCATTGCAAGTTCAAAAAAAGATCCATCATTGGTTGGGGAAAATGTTATCGCAAAAGACTTTATCATTCTTTCCGGATCGAAGGTTGATGGAGGATCATTAATTGATAAATGTTTTATCGGACAGGGAATCAGGATCGGTAAGCAATTCTCAGCAGAAAACTCCGCATTTTTCGCTAACTGTGATGGCTTTCATGGAGAAGCATTAAGCATCTTTGCCGGGCCCTATACAGTCACACACCATAAATCGACTCTTTTAATTGCGGGCCTTTTTTCGTTCTACAATGCAGGGAGCGGATCCAACCAGAGCAATCATATGTACAAATTAGGGCCGGTGCATCAGGGTATCCTTGAACGGGGATCAAAAACAGGCTCCTTTTCTTACCTTATGTGGCCTTCCAGAATTGGGGCTTTTACCGTGGTGATTGGAAAACATTATGCACATCTCGATACTTCTGATTTTCCCTTTTCCTATCTGCTTGAATCAAACGGGAACAGTATCCTGATGCCCTCACTGAATCTATTTACTGTTGGTACCTACCGGGATAGTGCCAAATGGCCGAATCGTGACCGCAGAAAGGATGATGATAAACTTGACCTGATAAATTTTGAATTATTCAATCCTTGCTTTATAGGCAAAATCATTAAAAGTATCCGTATCCTTAAAAATCTGGATAAAGAAATACCTGTTGAGCAGGACCTTATAACATATAAAGGCACACTTATCAAACGTACTAAGCTGGACACCTATAAACAGAATTATGACCTGGCTGTCAGGATATTCATTGGTAATCAGGTGGTTAAAAAACTAAGTCAATCCTTAGATAAAAGTTCTTTTGCCGGGATCAGCGAATTTTTTGCTCAGGGAAATCAGACTGTTTCAGAACACTGGATTGATATCGCCGGAATGATTGCGCCGGTATCTGCTGTGGATGATCTGATCGGCTTGATCAAATCCGGAAAGATTACAACATTAGATGAAATTAATAAAACCCTGATCACTTTAAACACTCAATATGATCATTTTGAATGGGAATATTGCAAAAACCTGGTCAGGGAGTACCTGCATTTTGATACAGATAAGATTGAACCCCGACAGTTGGTGGATATCATTGATGGATGGAAAAATAGTCTGATAAAGCAAAATGATCTGGTTCTGAAGGATGCAGAAAAGGAGTTTGATTCAAATCGCCGTATAGGTTATGGAGTTGATGGTGATGAAATCCTGAGGGATGCCGACTTTGAAGCTGTGCGAGGATTATTCGAAGAGAATAAATTTGTAAAAGAATTAAAAGAGGAGTCTGAAAAAATAAGGAAGAAATACGAAGAGATAACTAAATTCATTTCTTCACTTTCGTAGTTGCTTCATTTCACCTGCCAATACCGAAAGTCACTTTAGGGCGGGCTAGCTCATGAAATATCAGTCTCACTGAACAATATTCCAATATACCAATCCCATTGTTCCATTATCCCATTATTCCATCCATCCATTCTTCCATTTAAGATTGATTTTGCAAATAATTTTATGTAAGTTTATTTCAGCAATCTTAATTTATAATAGGTTCATATTATGACAGGCCGGGAAATCATTAAAAAAGCATTTAAACTTGAAGATACACCACGTATATCCTGGGTTCCATTCGTGGGAATCCATGCTGGAAATCTTATTGGAATTACTGCAGAGGAATACCTGAAATCATCGGACCGTATTGTTGAAGGTCTTCAGAAAGCTGTTGAAACATACAAACCTGATGGCATCCCGGTGGTTTTTGATCTTCAACTTGAAGCTGAAGCCCTTGGATGTGACCTGATGTGGAGCCGGCAAAATCCACCGGCAGTCATATCACATCCTCTGGCAGGAGAAATAACCCTGGCAGAATTAAATATTCCAGGTCCTGAACAGGGAAGGATCAGTGTTGTCCTGGATGCAGCAAGGAAAATTCGTTCACAAAAACCTGATATAGCATTGTATGGACTGATAACAGGACCGTTTACCCTTGCTCTGCATTTACTGGGGACGGATATTTTTTTAAAAATGTTTGAAGATGAGGAGTCTGTAAAGAATTTATTGAAGTTTACCAGTAAGGTCGGAATAGCCATGTCGGAGTATTATCTTGATGCAGGTTGTGACATTATTGCTGTGGTAGATC
>CAZRHW010000536.1:0-2880 GCA_964599785.1 uncultured Bacteroides sp.
AACATCTACGGAAAGCATTGTATACCTTAATCCCGATGTAATGGCTGAATTCCCGGGTGGAGAAAGTGCTTTGCGTCAGTTTATCGCTGACCATCTTAATTACCCTGAGGAAGCTGCAAAAAATAAAGTACAGGGCAAGATATTTATCCAGTTTGTCATTGATGAAACAGGCAAGGTTGAACAATTCGTCAATGAAGGGGGAGTACCCCCTCCCCCGCCTCCCGTTAAAAGTGATGAAACCTCTGATGAATTGACAGCCGGTGATTCACCCCCACCGTCTGCAACAATAAATGCACAAGGAATAACCGCTGTAAAATTCATATCGGGTGATGAATCTGCCAATTATAATAAAGAACATATCAAATTACTTGAAAATGAAGCGATAAGGGTTATCAAGATTCTGCCCATGTTCAAACCTGCGACAAAAAATGGGAATCCGGTTAAAGTAATGTTCACCCTTCCAATCAATTTTATGCTGGAGTAAATTAATCAGTAATTACTACACAACTAAAAGAGACGCTTCAGGGCGTCTTTTTTAGTATATTAAATTTTATCTGAATCTTCGTGACTTTGTGTCTTAGTGGCGTTTAATATTTTTAAATTTTCGGAGTGGATTCATTTATTCTAATTTAATGAAAAAAATTCTGGTGCTTTTAATCTCATAATAACATTAAATGAATGAAGGAATGAATCAAATCGATTTTATTCAATCCGTTTTATCATCCCGAAAATATTTTCATATTAAGTACCTTTGTGATATTTCATCCAAAATTCAGGTATCATGCGAATTAAATTTATCGTGATGCTGATCGTTGGAATGGTGTCTTTTCAATCCTTAAAATGCCAGGATTATGATTTTGCAGCTGGTGTAAGGATCGGGTTATCTTACGGAATAAATGGAAAAATATTCCTTAGAGCCAATCGTGCTGTCCAAAGCCGCAGTGCCCTTGAAGTTATTGCATCTTTCAGGTATAAAGGTGTTATAGGCTCATTCATATATGAACATCACTTTGAAGTATTTGATACCGAAGGCATGTATTTATTTTGCGGGGGAGGTTTACATGCCGGAATATTGAACAGTGATGAAGTACCATGGGAAACAGATAATAAAGGAAAGAACTTTTATACCGGGCCGGATGGCATTATCGGTTTGGAATATGTCTTTAAGGATATCCCTGCATCGGTTAGCCTCGATTGGAAACCTTGTTTTAATATTATCAGTGATTTCAACCTCATCATTGATGACATTGCCCTATCTGTCAGGTTTACATTCGATTAGCTGCCGATTAATCTTAATACATATAAATATTTAAGGTAAACGACAGGTTATCTTTACATTATATTTTTGATTCAAACCTGGTGATTTTTTGTTGCCGGCCTCCCACATGCTATCCACAATCCGGGCCGGCGAACCCTCATCTGTAAAATCAATGTTTGGTAATATTTTAATTGCTTTATGTCTTTGCTATTTGTTTATTATGATTTTAAGGGATGAGGGTTTCATCGCTTCAATACCGGAACTGATATTTAACAGATATTTTACTCAAAATAAATTTTATATTTATAACATGTTAATTTGTCAGTTAATTCAAATATTTAGTCTGATTTTATAATTGAATCTTACATGCTTTCTCCACTTTTCAGTCATCTGTTGATCCCTTTCCTTGTCGCCATGTTTCTTGCAATAAATATGGGTGGAAGCGGAACATCGCCCTCATTCGCCTCAGCATTTGGAGCACAACTTATTCGCCGTGGCAGAATTCCGGGTCTTTTTGGATTAATGGTTTTTCTTGGAGCGCTGATTGCCGGGAAAGAAACGGCTCTGACTATTGGAAAAGGGATCATCCCTTCCGATTATATGACGCTTGCTGTCACGACATGTATACTTCTTTCCGTTGCTCTGTCCTTATTAATGGCAAACCTGCTTGGAATTCCTCAGTCGACCAGTCAGGCAACCGTATTTGCCATTTCCGGCGCAGCCCTTTATTTTGGTAATATGAACACAAGGAAAGTGTTTCTTGAAATCCTCCCTACATGGTTTATATTACCTGTCATAGCCTTTTTTATTATGCTGGCTGTGGGTAAAACAATTTATAATCCTATCAGGAACAATAAATATATTGATTACGATAAATTATCTCAACATCCTCTTCTTAAGTTCCTGGTTATCATTTCTTCCATGTATGTAGCCTTTTCAATCGGGGCAAATAATGTTGCCAATGCATCAGGTCCGATTTCCTCCATGGTACTGAATGAACTGGGAATCGAACCGGCAGGACAGAATTTTATCCTGATCATGATCCTGTCGACCCTGATCATTGCTCCCAATTTTGGCATTGGAAGTTCTATATTCGGTTATAAGATTTTAAAAACAACAGGAACGGAGATCGTCACATTCGGACCTGTTGGTGCTACTGCAGTATCAATCCTTACAGCAACCCTGTTGCTCCTTGCATCTGTTACAAAAGGAATTCCTACCTCTCTGGTTCAATTAAATACAGGAGCAATCCTGGCTCTTGGAGTGACGAAGCTTGGATGGAAAGAAACATTCAGTAAGAGCTCGGTAAAAAAATTCTGGCTTGTCTGGATTATTGCCCCTGTTATTGCTTTAGTTCTCAGTTATTTTATGGTTTTTTTAGCTGACAAAATGGATATCCTGTACTATAAATAGGTAACTTACAATTTACAATATTATTCCACCAGCCAGAGCCGATGGTAATTTATATTTCCTTTTCCCTTTTACATGTCACAGCCTACGGCAGCTCAGAGAAGAGGAGCTTCCATTTTGCTACAGACATACCGCTTCCTTCGGAAGCTTATCACTCCTTCACACCCAATCTCCTTATCCACACCAACTGAAAACAGACAACCGTAAACCAA
>CAZRHW010000537.1:0-2878 GCA_964599785.1 uncultured Bacteroides sp.
GATTTCAGATAATCAGGTGATAACATATTTATAATAAAGAATTAAACGATTAATAACTAACATGGCTAGATACACAGGACCCAGAAGTAAAATTGCAAGAAAGTTCGGAGAACCGATATTTGGACCGGATAAGGTATTGGAGAGGAAAAATTATCCCCCCGGGATGCATGGTATGAATAAAAGAAGAAGGAAACAGTCGGAATATGGTATTCAGCTTAAAGAGAAACAAAAGGCGAAATATACATATGGTGTGCTTGAGAAACAGTTTTCAAACCTTTTTGAAAAAGCTTCCAGAAGCAAAGGTGTGACAGGAGAGGTTTTACTTCAGTTGCTGGAATCAAGACTTGACAATATTGTATACAGATTTGGATTGGCACCATCACGGAGTGGTGCAAGACAACTTGTTGCCCACAGACATATCACTGTAAATGGTGAAATGGTGAATGTTCCCTCTTTTATACTCAAAGCAGGAGATATTATTGGTGTAAGGGAAAAATCGCGATCCCTTGAAGCCATTACCAATTCACTTGCTTCCTTCCATGGCAAAAAAATGTCGTGGCTTGAATGGGACGACGATCTGATGGCAGGTAAATTTATGAACCGTCCAAAAAGAGAAGAAATCCCTGAAAATATTAAAGAACAATTAATTGTAGAACTTTATTCTAAATAGTATGACAGGTTTTACCTGTTACAGTACATACAGGCCCTTCATACTGAGACAGATCACAACCAGTTAACAACCCGAAATAATTAATAATATATGGCTATTCTAGCTTTTCAAAAACCCGATAATGTCATTTTAGTCGAGTCAGACGATTTTTATGGCAAGTTTGAATTTCGTCCATTGGAACCCGGATATGGTATTACTGTTGGGAATGCCCTCCGGCGCATTCTTTTATCATCCCTTGAAGGTTATGCCATTACTTCAGTAAAAATTGAAGGCATTGAACATGAATTTTCAACAATTACAGGAGTAATAGAGGATGTTACAGAGATCATTTTAAATCTGAAACAGATCAGGTTTAAGAAACAGATCGAGGATATTGATGATGAAAAAATTCTGGTAACCATTTCCGGCCAGGAAGAATTCCGGGCCGGGGATCTCTCAAAATTCCTGAGTGGATTTAAAGTGCTGAATATGGATCATGTGATCTGCCACATGGAAAAAGACGTAAAACTTCAAATGGAACTGATCATTAATAAGGGTAGAGGATATGTTCCTGCTGAGGAAAATAAACAAGGAGAAGTTGAGTTTGGTATGATTGCTATGGATTCCATCTTTACACCAATCCGGAACGTAAAATATTCAATTGAGAATTACAGGGTAGAGCAGAAAACAGATTATGAAAAGCTAATTATTGAGATCATTACAGATGGGTCTATCCATCCAAAAGATGCCCTGAAGGAAGCCGCAAAAATACTGATCTATCATTTCATGCTTTTCTCAGATGAAAAGATCACGATCGATTCAGATGAAAAGTTTGCAAATGAAGAATTTGATGAGGAAATTTTGCATATGCGACAGTTGCTCAAAACCAAACTTCTGGATCTTGATCTGTCTGTAAGGGCACTTAACTGCCTTAAAGCAGCCGAGGTGGAAACCCTGGGGGACCTGGTTAAGTTTAATAAAAATGATTTGCTTAAATTCAGGAATTTCGGTAAAAAATCGCTTACAGAACTTGATGAATTATTGGTTAGCATGAACCTGAGTTTTGGGATGGACACCAGCAAATATAAATTAGAAAAGGATTAACTGAAATGAGACACGGGAAGAGCTTTAATCATCTTAGCAGGAAAAGTGCTCACAGGAAAGCGATGCTTGCAAACCTGGCTTCTTCACTGATTAAGCATAAAAGGATAAAAACAACAACAGCCAAGGCCAAAGCGTTACGGACATTTGTTGAACCACTGATTACAAGGTCAAAAGAAGATTCAACTCATTCGAGAAGAATGGTTTTTAAGCACCTGGGTGATAAATATGCAGTCTCTGAACTTTTCAGGGATGTTGCTGCAAAAGTGGGGGACAGGCCGGGAGGTTATACCAGGATCATTAAGATAGACAGCAGGTTAGGTGATAACGCCGATATGTGTATTATTGAACTTGTAGATTACAATGAAAATCTCCTTGCTGAAAAAGGATCTGCAAAGGCGAAAACTTCCAGGAGACGCAGGGGGAAAAAGAAACCTGGTACTGAAGAGTTAAAACCGGCTGTTACTGCAGCTGGTAAAGAAACGGTTGAAGAACCATCCGGGGAGCTGGAAGAAACTGTTACTGATTCAAATGTTGATGTGGTTGAAGCTGTTGAGGAAAAAGTGCAGGAAGAAGAATCTGCCGAAGCTGAACCTGAAGAGGATTCAGATTCTTCCGTGGGGGTTGAAGTGCCGGATCAGACTGAAGAGGCAGAAGAACACAAAGAACCTGGAGAGGATTCAGATGCTTCTGTGGGGGTTGAAATGACGGATCAGACTGAAGATTCAAAAGAAAAACAAGAACCTGAAGATATTCAGAATGAAGCACCTGAAGCATTAGCAGAAACAGAAGAAAAATCAGAACAACCGGAACCTGAAGCAGAAGAAACCCCTGCAGAAGAGGGGCAGGAAAATGAAGAAAGTAATGAAGTTGATAATCCACAGGATGATATAGATAAATAAAATCATCCATTGAAACGAATACAAAGGGATAAAGGAATATAAAATATACTTTATCCCTTTTTTATTTATAACTTGCAACCTGCAACCTGCAACTGGCAACTTGAGTTAATTATACGGGGGAATCAAAGAGAATCGACAATAATTCTATAGTTCACAATTCATTTTATTCAAATAACAATTAAATATTAAATTATGGCACAGATAGTTCAAATCCAGGCAAGAGAAG
>CAZRHW010000538.1:0-2877 GCA_964599785.1 uncultured Bacteroides sp.
TGACGTTGGTGGTATCCACCGCGCCGAACCCATTCACCGGAGCGGGGGTGAGAGAAACGCAGTCGAAGCGGACGAAGTTCGCCCCGTCTGACGAGACTTCGACGTATGCAAGCTCGAGAAAGGTATCGCTCATCCCGTTCTCGAACACGGCGAAGTCCCACCCGTCACGGTTTGTCACCGGCGCGTCGAAGAGAAGGGTGATCTCCCCTCCCCTGCCGAGGGAGCAGATGTCGGATATCGTGCCTGTGGCCATTCCGAGAGCCCTGAGCGGGGTCCGCCACTCCTCGTCCACGGCGTCTCCCGGCATGTAGTTCTCATAGTATGACGCCCACGAGCCGAAGGCGGGATCGTCCCGATACACGGCGGTGGTGCCCTCCTCCCGCGCAGGCGGCGGGTACGGCCCTGCGCACAGAAGTGCGGGAAAAATCACAATCACGAAAACCGCATAACACGGGCCTAAAAGCCCCTTATGGTTTTTTTTCATCAAAACTCCCGTATACCACCTACCGTAGCGTTTCCGAAAAACACGTGTCAGAACTCGAGATCCAGACCACCGTAGAAGTTTCTCTCCGGCATGGGGTAGTACTGTCCTCCGTACGCCGCAGTCGAGTAGAGCTCGTCGAACAGGTTGTTCACCCCGGCGTAGAGCCTCATCGGGCCGCTCTCATACGCGAGCTTCACGTCGACCACCGTATAGTGATCGAGCGATGCATACAGGATGTTCGTCTCGTCGTTGCCGTCGAACCTGCTCCCCACGTACGTCCCTGACACCGCGAACACGAGCGGTTCCACGATTCGCCACTCGCAGCCGAACGACGCCTTGTGCGCGGGCACGAGCGGAACGAATGTCCACGTGTTCTCAAACCTTGCATCCATAAAGGTATAATTGCCCCACACGAACAGATTGTCGAACGGGTAGAGCTTGATATCCGTTTCCATCCCTATCCGATTCGTCGGATAGCCGTAGTTCCTGTTGACTGGCGTGCCGGAGGCGGGATCTTGACCGTAGTATATCTCGTCGGTGATGCGGATGTAGAACCCTGATACCGAAAGCTCGAGCGCGTCCTGAAGTCTGACCCTCGTTCCGGCCTCTATATCGATCCCCTTCTGGGGATGAAGGTCCGAATCACTGAGTGCAAACTCATCCACGTTCGGGGTACGGAAGCTCGTCGCAAAATCGGCATACATCGATACCGTAGTATCGATGTCATACACGAGCCCCGTATCGAACGAGTGGTTCGTCCACAGACGTTCGAAAGGTTGCCCCTCCTCCCACAGCCCCCCTGTAACGTTGTACGCATCCACCCTGTGCGTTCCCGAATAAAGGCTGAACCGGTAGCCGAGATTCAGGGAGAGCTCCTTTTCGAGATCGGTCCGATTTGTTATGAAGAGGTCCACCTTTCGGATACCGCTGTGCTTACGTTCGTTTTTAGACCGCTCGGTCCTCGTATACGCCGTTACCGCGAAATCTCCCCCTCCCTGCACCTCGGACGGCAATCCCAAGAGCTCGTACTCGGTTGAAAGCTCGGCGCCGGCGGATACCGTGTCCTCTGCGATATGGTCCGTCTGCTCCTCAAGAGTTAAAAGAGGGGTATAACCCATGACGTAGCGGTCGTCTCTGAAACGGTAGCCGCAGTCAAGCTTAAGCAGGATGGAATCCGCAACGAACGTTTCCATGCCCGCTGTAAATGTCACGTCGGTGTTCTCTCCCCTGTCGTCCGGGCGGCTGGTGAGTATGCGTGTTTGCCTTGATTCGGCGTCCGTTTTGCTTACCGGTCCCGGTAGCCCGTAGTGGTCCTGATGCGGCGCAAGCGAGAAATATAGCGACGTGTAGTCGGAGAGATCGTACCCCATGCGCACTGAGGCGTCCTTCTTGTAGAGAAAGCCGTTGTCCCTGTATCCTCCCGTATCGCTGATACCGGCATTCAGGACGAATTCCGTCTTCTCGCCTCTTTTGTTGAACGATGCATTCGCGCTCCTCGTGTCGTAACTCCCATAAGAAGCGCCGAACCCGATCTCCTGCGCCCGGGTCTTCTTTGTTATAATGTTGATCACCCCGCCGATTGCACCGTCCCCGTAGAGCACGGATCCCGACCCGCGCACGATCTCGATACGCTCGATCGAATCGAGCGGCACACAGGAGAGGTCGAACCCCGCCATGTCAGGCGAGTTGATACGAAACCCGTTCACCAGGACAACGACGCTGCTTCCGTAGGTATCACCCATTCCGCGAATATCTATTCCGGACGACTTTTCGTGCCCGAAGAGAGACCGAAGCCTGACGTTCGCCTCGCGCGAAAGGAGTTCAGCGATGTTCCGTGCCGGCGACTGTTCGATATCACGCGCGGTTATAACAGCAACGCTCTTCGGGAGGGCGCCCACTACATCGGAAACCGCGGTGCCGGTCACCACGATCTCCTCGAGCTCGAACCGCCTGTCCTCGTCCGCCCGCAGGGCGGGGGCCGCAAACGCGGCCGCAAATGCGGCCGAGCACGCGACGGCGACGATCAAAACGCCCGCAGTAATACCCTTCCCCGCCACTCTCCTTTTCACCATCGTCCTCGTCGTCAATTCACCAGACTGTACCGTATCGGTATATCGACCGAAAGGGTGGTCCCGAGACCGTGCGGATAGGGAACCACCTTCTCGATCAGCGCGGTCGCCGCATCGTCCAGCACCCCGTACCCCGACGATTCGGTCACCACGAGTTCGATGAGGTTTCCCTTCTCGTCCAGCCTGAGGGCGAGGCGCACCACACCCTGGAGCCCGCGCTTTCTCGCGACATACGGGTAGGTACGCGTCTCTTCTATCCTCCGTTTGAGTCCCTCGATAACGGGCGCCGTGTCCGGCTGCTTCGGTTCTTTCCTCGCTTCTTGT
>CAZRHW010000539.1:0-2876 GCA_964599785.1 uncultured Bacteroides sp.
GATGGAGGCCGTGACAACGAACTGATGCGGTGATACGTCACGACAGGTAGTGACAGTGTACCCGAGCATCGACGCCAGCTTTACCGTTACCCCGGACGAGGGCTGTAACCCGGTTACAACACAACTGACAGCAGCGCCCGGCGGAGCACAATATTACTGGGATTTCGATGACGGCAACGCGGAGTATGGCGGAGCGGCAATATCGCATCAGTTCAGCAATACAACAGGAAATACGGTTGTCTATACGGTAGAGCTGAGAACAACATCGTTCTATGGCTGTACGGACTCCAGGACCTATGATGTGACCGTATACCCGCTGCCGGTCGTTAACTTCAGCGCCGATCCGGTGGTACAGCAATATCCCGATGCTGGGGTAATCTTCACCAACCTGACACCAACAGGCTCGTGGACATATTCATGGAATTACGGCGACGGAAATACCTCCACCGAAACAAGTCCATCACATACCTATGCCGATCCGGGGATATATGAGGCCACACTCACGGCACAGACAGCCGAATGTATCGACAGTATCTCCCACCAGATCACCATCACGCCGGCATCACCGGTGGCTGACTTTACCCAGCCGGTATCCGACTGTGCACCGTTAACGATCGAATTCGAGAACCTGTCGCAGTATTCGAACAGCTTTATCTGGGACTTCGGAAACGGAAGCCAGTCATACAAGGAAAGCCCGACATTTACCTATTACGAATCGGGGACCTACGCCGTCAAGCTGATCGTCTATGGCCCGGGAGGTTCGGATAACATCACCAGGCTGGTGACTGTACAGCAGACACCGAATGCTTACGCCAACGTGGCCCCGACATTCGTGTTCGTCAACGATATACCTGTCAAATGTTTCAACCTGACATCAGATACGATAAACCCGTCATACCTGTGGGATTTCGGTGATGACAACTCATCTAATGAAATAGAACCTACTCATATCTACCAGGAACCCGGCAGGTATGACATCATACTGACGGTAACGAACGATAATGCCTGTTCGAATTCATATACCTTCTCCTATGTCGATGTTGAACCCGCAGGAGAGATCATCTTCCCGAACGTGTTCAGACCCAACCCGGCAGGACCGTCAGGCGGCAAATACAGGCCCGGACAGGATAACAACGAGATCTTCTTCCCGGGTGTCTACGACCAGGTCGTCGAATATGAACTGACCATCTTCAACCGCTGGGGAGAACAGATATTCATCAGCAAGGATGTCAACATCGGCTGGGACGGCTATATCAACAACAAACTCGCCGAGCAGGGTGTATACATCTGGAAAGTACACGGTAAATACGCCAACGGCAAGACGTTCAATCACGCCGGAGATATCACACTGCTGCGTTGATGCGTTGAAGCGTTGATGCGTTGAAGCGTTAAAGCGTTGATGCGAATAAGCGGATAAGCGGGTAAGCGTTCATGCGTTGAAGCGGGTAAGCGGGTATATTGAGAAACGATTTAATATCAGCTGAAAGCTTAAAGCTGGAAGCTCGAAGGAAGCAGTTATTGGTTTTCCTTCCAGCTTTCAGCTTCGAACTCCGAGCCCGGCAATAGCCGGGCTTTTTTATTTTCTCTTACTTGCATTTAATATAGTCAACCCGATTATTTCATCATTTTCGAACCTTATAATTATGTCGTCATCAGTCATTTCTGTATAATCGGCATGATTTGGTTTTTTAAAATGCAAATACATAACGTCAGTATCTTTGTCATAATTTACCCAAACATTTTCATATTTTAAGAAATATGGTAAAATATTTTTTATCTCATTTATATCTGTTGTCTCCATATAACTTTCTTTTTTTCAAATTTTTGCTCTTTGTTTGATATATATGCTGTAATAATAAATCCATCTGTAATAGTTATTTCTTTATAAACAACAACTATAAATTTATCTACTTGTTCAATTTTTGAACTAATTGCTATCAAGCTGTTATAATTCCCCCTGTAAATAATCTGAGGATTTTCAATCGTCTCTAGTATCTCATAAAAGTAATCAGCTATCTCGGGATGTCCTGTTGAAATATGATGCTATCTTTCGGCTGTTAATCGGATTGGAACATTATTTTTTGAGATTGCTATATCCATCAAAAATTAATATATACAAATATATACAATTTATGATGAGTTTTGCTGCCTGTATTCCTGCGTTACCCAATTGTGAAATCGGACCTTCTGGTTGCTGGGTCTGCCCGCCCGTCAGGCGGGGAAGCGTTCATGCATTAAAGCGTTGATGCGTTAAAGCGTTGAAGCGTTGAAGCGGATATAAAGCCTGGTTGCTACCAGGCTTTTTGTATATTGGTGAATTAGTATATTAGTGGGTGTGGGTGCAGCGTATGATTACTCATACAATGATTTAGTTTCATCGGATAAGTATAAAACCTGAGATTGAAATGAGTCATCCCGACGAAGCGCAGCGAGGAGGGATCTCGTCATTACTTCAATTAATCTCAGAATTTGTGGTTGCGGGCAGGCTGTCCTCCCTCTCTGCAAGCCTACTCTTTATATATAAGTGGTATTTTAATTGCCATCTTGCCGCTGCACAGGTTAACCGGCCATTTCACCCTCATTCAGATATTCTCCCGGATTTCGTAAAAACATCTCAACAGGAACAACGAGAATATTTTTATGTTTCATCGGTATATTCCCTCTGTAAAGCAGAATAAGTGATGCTTCCGGATAATCGTCACCAAATGAGGCAAGTCCGTTATAGTCAGTGGGTCTTATTACTTTAGTGTTCTTGACTTCTACTGCAGCAAATGTTTTCCCCCCATAGAGGATAAAATCCACCTCATTCCCGGCTAAGGACCGCCAGCAGTATAAACGAACATCCGGAAGTACAAAATCTGAATATGACCTTATGT
>CAZRHW010000540.1:0-2872 GCA_964599785.1 uncultured Bacteroides sp.
AGAGGGGGTTAGGGGGAGAGTCATGCGAAACTCTGTTCTTATCTTATATTTAATTTCATTTTACACAACATCAATACAATCACTCTCCTGGATCCCCCTCTCTGCCTTTGTAGAGAGGGGATTAGGGGGAGAGTCCTGCATACACTATGAATGATAGATTACCTTAGTGGTTAGTAAGAATAATGAAGCACAATCATACCTGCCCGATAGTTCTTTAGATAATCGCATAAAACATTAATCTTCAATTCTTTATTTATTTGATAGAGGAGTTCCGTCCAGAACTCCTCTATTTCTTTTATTGATAATTAAGGAGAATTTTTTGTAAATTGTAGAATCCTTTTATTTTAAAGATCCATCGACATGACAGAAAATGAAAAACTCGACAGAATTGCCATAAGTGTTCGTTCGCACAGGCTCCTGAGAAATCTCCTGAGGGAAAATCCCATGCTTGAAACAATCATGAGGGAATCCAGAAACGAAACCGAGGCCCAGATTGGTGTCAGAAACTGGATTTTTTCCGAATACAATTCCCGCAAGGATGCTTTCAGGTTTCAGAGTGATCAGGTCACCAGGCGTGAAAACTTCGAAAAACTTTCATGGAATGATTTCGCAATCATCCGCATCCTGGATTATATCGACCATGCCGGTATCGAATATCCCGACCGTAATCTGCGCGGGGAAATTGCTGTAAGCAATCCTATCAGGCTTATCTGGCTGGCCGTCATCAAAGGAACGGGAGGTGCAAAACCGGAATTTTTTATAGATATGATCCAATTGTTCAGGCAGTTGAGGAGCGAAAGTCAACAGGTTATTCCCGACAGGGATCTGATTGAAAAATGGATGGAAAGGTATCCGTCAGGTCTTGATCCGCGAATTGTTGAGCTTCGCAGGGAAAATAAAGAAAGAATTATCAACCTGTTAATAAATAAAATCGATTCCGGTGAAATTAAAGATCACAAATACTTTTTCGATGACGGATTATCACATGAAGAAAAACAGAAGCTCGTCAGGGAATGGTGGGAAAATTATAAGTTCCACTTAAGATTTGCGATCCGTTCACCGGACCTCCTGAACGAGATGCTTGGGCACTCTCTTGATCCGGATACAATGAAAATACTGTATGACGCAGAAAAAGCAGGCATACCGTTCTTTGTCAATCCATATTATCTTTCTTTATTGCATGTACGGGTACCCTATTTTGCGATAGGGGCCGACCTTGCTATCCGGCATTATATTGTTTACAGCCGGCAGCTTGTTGAGGAATTTGGAAATATTGTAGCCTGGGAGAAAGAAGATGAGGTTGTGCCGGGTAAACCCAATGCCGCCGGATGGTTACTGCCATCGTATAATAATATTCACAGAAGGTATCCGGAAGTGGCTATCCTGATCCCCGATTCCATGGGAAGGGCATGCGGAGGGCTCTGTTCGTCCTGCCAGCGGATGTTTGATTTTCAGAGAGGGAACCTGAACTTTGACCTTGATAAACTGAAACCCACTGAAAAATGGCCTGATAAACTAAATAAGCTCCTGAAGTATTTTGAGGATGATACGCAATTAAGAGATATCCTCATTACAGGAGGAGATGCACTGATGAGCTCCGATCAGACCTTAAAAAACCTGCTCGATGGAATATATGACATGGCCAAAAACAAGCATCAGCAAAATAAAAAGAAACCTGATGGGGAAAAGACCGCAGAAATACAGCGGATCAGGCTTGGAACGAGAATACTGGCTTACCTGCCGCAACGGGTTACACCTGAACTAACCGGGATACTGGCCGATTTCAAACAAAAAGCACTGGTCATCGGCATTAAACAATTCATCATTCAGACCCATTTTCAATCTCCCATGGAAATCACCCCCGAAGCCAGGGAAGCCATTCAAAAACTGATCAATGCCGGATGGATTATTACTAACCAGCTGGTCTTCACAGCCGCAGCTTCCCGAAGGGGACATACTTCCAAACTCCGCCAGGTATTGAACGATGTAGGTATTCTTCCCTATTATACATTTACTGTAAAAGGCTATATGGAGAATAATTTCAATTTCGCTCCAAACAGCAGAGTTGTGCAGGAACAGCTTGAAGAAAAAGTCATAGGGAAAATTGAACCGGAACATTATGAAACAATCAGGCTCTTCCCGGAAGATGCCGAGCTGATGGTTGATAATATTTCAGCTCTCCGCCGGTATGCCAACCTGCCTTTCCTGGGAACCGACCGGAACGTGCTGAACCTTCCCGGTGTTGGTAAAAGTCTGACATTCAGGATTGTGGGGATAACCAGGTATGGACGGCGTATTCTTCAGTTCGACCATGATACCACAAGAAATCATAGCCCGATCATTCATAAAATGGGCAAAGTGATCATTATTGAATCAAAATCCATACATGAATACCTCAGACAGCTCGAAGAGCTTGGTGAAGATCCAAATGAATATGAAGGATTGTATGGTTACAGTATCGGCCAGACCGAACTTCGCATTCCGATTTATGAATATCCTGAATATGACTACAAGGTTACCGAACAGCTGAGTAATATCGAAATTTAATCTTCAGATAAATATTACTTGCTGTGCGATTGATACAAATAAACGTGTTGTGCGATTAAACCGACGATATTGATAATGAGGAATTTGTGGAGTAGCGCCGTGGCACTCCTCTACATTTATTTATTATTCAAAATCATTGATGGAAAAGTACAGCACTTTAAATATAATTATACCTTATCCTTCCGTTTTACCGGAAAACATTTTAGTTTTATATTTTAATTTTGACTTCTTATTTTTAACCACAGAGCGCACAGAGAATACACAAAGAATCACAGAGACTTATACGCTAAGGCCCTCTGTTAAACTCTGCAATCTCTGTGGTTCG
>CAZRHW010000541.1:0-2851 GCA_964599785.1 uncultured Bacteroides sp.
TAACTCAAATACTGTTAATTATGCGTTTTGTTAGAGAGGAGTAGGGAGCAGGGAGTAGGAAGTAAGGAAAAAAATAAAATATACTCTGTAGTTCTCTGTGTAAAATTCTCTGTGTACTCTGTGGTTAAAATGAATAGAAGGCTAAGCCGACAGCAATTGATTAACCAATACCCCCACCGAACACCCACTAATTGACCAATTTACAAATTCACCAATATACTAAACACCCAATAACCATTTCCAGACAGGTATGATACTGATCCTATAAGGATTATCGGTTAGCTCAATTTCTTCATTATAAGTAAGAATGATACACTTTTCAGGTTTTAATTGTTTAGATATATTCATAAAACCTGATATTTCCCGGTTTAAAGTTTCTGTTCTTGAAAGGCTGTATGCTACCTGAATAGCAATTTTGCCAGTCGGCAGGTAAAAATCAATTTCATTTTTATCCCTGTAATAAAAAAATCTGTCTTCATAATTCCGTTTCAATTCATTAAAAACAAGGTTTTCCAGAAGTTTGTCATCAGAATCAAACAGGAACAGGTTAAGAAACCCGTTATCAACGAAATAGAATTTTCGTTTGGATTCCCTCTCTGAGAATTTAAGTGCGAAATTGGATAGCTGATAGATCAGGAAGCCTTCCTCCAGGTAGTTGAAGTATTCAATTATTGTTGCTGTACCGATGTCAGTACCGGCTGACTTTATCAGATTCCGTATCCGGGTGAAGGAGGTTTCGTCCGTTATGCTCTCCGCAATTTTTTTTATCAATAATTTAAGTCCATGATCATTTCTTACCGGGTATCGCGACATCATGTCACCATAGAATACTTTTTGAAACAGGTTGCTGAGGTATGCTTTTTTATTTTCAAATTGAAGTGCCTCCGGAAAGGCTCCTGATAACAAGTATTCACGGAAGTGAGAAAGGATTATGAAGCGCTGTTCGGTATATTCAAACTTATCCTCCGGGATGACCTGGTGGAATAGAAGATATTCCCTGAATGACAGATTGTGCATCTTCAGGACAAGGAACCTCCCGCCAAGTATGGATGCCATATCACTGCTGATAAGTTGTGCATTGCTGCCTGTAACATAGATCCGGTATTTCTGATCGGCGAGCCTGCGAAGGAATTTTGCCCATCCATTTATATTCTGGATCTCATCGAAGAAAAGGATGGGTTGTTTTACATACAATTCCCTGTAAGCCTCAATGATCATATCCAGGTTCTCCGGCCGGAGTTCCATGAGCCTTTCATCTTCGAAATTCATATAAAGGACCTGTTCCCTGTTATCATTTTTCCTGATAAGGTCCTGAATGATCTGATATAAGAAATATGTCTTACCGGCTCTGCGGGGACCAACAATGATATAATTCCCGGCAGGTTCAACCCTGTATTCCCTCGGAATGATTTTAATCCCTGTAACAAATTCCTGGTATTCAATGATGATTTTTTTAAGAAGCTCTTTATTCATTAGAAAATATGTTTTATATACAAAACAAAAATAATAAATAATATTTTATATACAAAACAAATAATATAGATTATGTTTTATATATAGAACAAATGGGTCAGGCATCAGGCGACAGGCAACGGGCATCAGGCGACAGGCATCAGTCAACAGGCATAGGGCTCAAGGCATAGGGCTCAAGGCAAAAATCTTTGGTCGCAATAGTAACAGTGGTCGCAATGGTCTCAATGGATCTGGTAACAACAGTCAGACGATTGCGACAATTGCATCCATTGCGACATTTGCGACAATTGCTACCATTGCTGCCGGAATGGCCTTGTGCGGTAGGATTAAAACAATTCCACCGGATCCAGCGTAATGAACTCCTGCCAGGGCCCGGTGACGACCTGCATGAACTTCCTGGGTTCACCGATCCGTTTTAAAAGTTTTTCAAAATGAGGTCTTTTATAATCCATAGAAAATATTTACTCATAATATTGAGCAAATATCCTCAATATACTGAGTAAAATCAAATTATTTGAATTTTTATATTGTACATGGGAAAAAGCTATTGGCAACGGGCGCAAGGCAAAGGGTGAAAGCTTTGTGATTACTATGACTTACGGTTTTAGCTATCCGGGTTCTCTCTTATACAGTGGTATTCCAACACGGTTTATGTGTTCAATGAGGGCGGGTTCATTGATACGGTTATAAATAACCAGATCAATTTTATTTAGAATGGGTAATTCCTCAAGCTTGGTTTTCAGAGAAATGATATCATTGAGCGTAAGTTCCTCACCTTTTATTGCCAGGTCAATATCGGAACCAGGATCAAAAACTCCTTTTGCCCTGGAACCAAAAAGAATAATCTCTTTTATTCTATTATTGGTTCTCAGGATATTTAAAATACTGTTCAGCTTGTTTTCCTCTAATGTTTTCCAGGCAAGCTCATAGGTATATTCAAAAGCCTTAATCAGGCCTTGTTCTTCAAGTTCGTTCAGTTGCCCTTTCATGATAAACTTTTCAAGCTGTCTGAACGCTTTGGCGAAATTGGTGAATCTTTGTTGCCATCGGATATCCTGATCCATATGATGAAATGTTTAGTAATTAAATTCAATAAAAACAAATTTAGATAAAAAATCGTTGGCCACAATGGTTACAATTGTTATAATGGTTACAAGGGATCACAGGGAGAAAAAGGGGGATAACGGGCAGGAAGGCACGAATTCAGTCCGTCCCTATTTTATCAATTTAACAGTTTAGCCATTTAACCATTTAAATCTCCTCATCTATGCCGGAATCTCATGATGATGACAGGTATAGACGTAATTAAAAGATAAAGTGTTACATTCAGAAGCATCAACCACAATATCCCGATCCCATCAAACAGGAATGATATACC
>CAZRHW010000542.1:0-233 GCA_964599785.1 uncultured Bacteroides sp.
AACCGCTGAGCGAATGAGTGAGATCATTTCTTTTTTGTTTCCCGGTGGGCCATAACCATGGCTCATACCCATGCAGCCAAGACCTATGGCTGAGACTTCAAGGTTACTGTTTCCAAGTTTGCGCTTTTGCATTTTGTATTAAAATTTAATTGGTTTGAAATTACTGCCTTCAAAAACAATGTTTCCTATTTCTTAACATATTCTTTGTTGAAAGAATAAATCAAGCTTACGTT
>CAZRHW010000542.1:243-2839 GCA_964599785.1 uncultured Bacteroides sp.
ACAAAATCTTTGCTTCCCGGGATATCGGTCCGAATGATTTTGTTCATAATACCGGAGATCGAAACCGGAAAATTTTCCCTGAGTAAACTCAATGTTGAAGTGATGTAATATCCGTCATCTTTATCCATACTCAGATAGTAGATTTGAGGATGGAAATTCATATAAAACTGACCGAATAATTTAATATTAGAAAATTTGCTGTTTATCGTGATGAAGTGAACGTTTTTTGTTGTGCCTGCATCAAGACCATGAGAATACAGGTAATACATGCCAACGCTTATATTTTTAGTAAGTAAATAGTCGGGTGATATTTCTCCGGCCAGATAGCGCTTCGATACTAAGACCTCTTCTGAAATTCCATTAATGTAGGAAGTCGTGGGGCTGAATATTATGGCAGGATGTGCACCGACATTTATTCGAAACTTTTCTGTTTTTAGCAATTTATACCGCCACCAGAAAAGGAAAGTCCAGGGTTTGCCTTCGAATGAAAATCGAAATTGCGGCTCAAAACTGAGTCTTCTACCCATCGACACATCAAATATAACCGCCGGTTTATCCAATGATAAATTGGGAAGCAATGAAATACCATTATTGGTAACGGTGACAGCACCCCCAAAATGACTGATAAGCTCTGTACTATCACTGTTTTGTGAAAATAAGAGATGAGTAAGATTTAAAATAGCTGAGAAAAGTAATGCTTTTTTAATAAGGTTTTGAAATCCTTGCATAGATGATAAGATTTCATGCGGAGGCCAGTTTGCCAAAATAAAATTATTTTTCAATTTATGTACATAAGCAGAAAGATTATTACCCAATTTACCGGTCGCTGCTGTTATAAACCGGACTGTATTCTTTTTCATCAGCTTATAAGTTCATATATTTTCCGGTTATAAAAATATCTGATTTACAAAACTTATAATAACAAATTTCAAATCAATAATTACGATTTTCAAACAATTTTCAAACTTTTAGACCAGGGCTTTTATGTCCCATCTTCCATCTTTTTAAAGCAATATGGGGTGTTGTTTTCCGAATAGTTTCTATTACGTCACTGTTAAATGGTTTATATGTATAGCGAAATGGTTTTAGGAATTCACGATAACTTACAAAGTTCAAACAGCATGTTTTGGCTTTTCTATAACAGCTGCCTGGCGTTACCTGAAAGAGAAGTAGAAAATCTTTGGGAGAAAAAGCAAAAGTATAGACAGAGGAAGGATGGTCAGACAGACTGATGTTGTTTGTGAGTTGGGGTCGCAGATAAATTGGTAAGGAGTACCTGTTAGGTGTGCTGCTAACGCTTGCCGGTATAGGCCTTGGCCTCTCCTTGACAGGCTGGCGGGAGGCTATGGCGCCTGCCTGCCGGAAGGCAGGTATACCGGCATGTTAGGCGGCGTTTATATCAATTTTTTTAATCTGCTTCAGTTCTCCTAATTTATCTTTCTTCTCTTCCTCAATATCATAATCATTCTGTAATCCTAACCAAAATTTAGCTGAATTCCCAAAATAGTAACTTAATCTCAATGCTGTATCTGCAGTGATTCTGCGTCTGCCTTTTAAAATCTCAGAAGTCCTCGTTTGAGGAATCCCAATATCTTTGGATAATTTATAAGCACTTATTTTTAAAGGCTTTAAAAACTCTTCAAAAAGAATTTCTCCGGGATGTATATTAGGTAAATTTTTCATAACCAGATTATTTATGATAATTAACTATTTTAACTTCTCGAGAATGTCCATTTTTCCATTTAAATATAATTCTCCATTGAACGTTTATTCTTATACTAAAAAAACCTTTCATATTACCGCTAAGTTTTTCTAATCTGTTTGAAGGAGGAATCTTAAGATCTGTGATGTTTTGAGAGTTATTTAACATCCTTAGTTTTCGCCTGCCTATAGTTTGAACTTCAAATGGTAAATTTCTAACTCGCTCGCCATTCCATATCTTCTCTGTTTCTTTGGAACCAAATGAAATAATCATTTTACGTTTCGCGTTACTAACGTCAAAGATAATTAATCTTCGGCATTAAAAAAAATCTTATAGGAGATTTTATGGATAAATGCTGCCTAACGGCCCGGCAATAAAATTAGTAGGTGTCCCCGAGTACTCGGGGTGGCGCGTGTTTTTGCAATTCTGGTACAAATTGCCGGGCGAATACGAATGTCGCGTTACAAATTTTATTGAGGGCAGGTTGCAAGTCAAGTTACACGAAATATTAAAGGAAGAACTGGAGCGGTCGGCTTACTCACTTACCAGCTATCTGTCAAGATAGCAGGCTCGTTTTTGCAAAAACCTTGACAAACCTATTTATTTTATTGTCTGTGTTAGGTTTTCGTTTTATTTTTTAATTTTTATATTATCGGTTGTTGTAATTAGTATAACACCATTTTCCCCTGCTTCTCCATAGATATCCGTAGCTGATTTATCCTTTAAGACAGTAATAGCTTTTATTTCATTGGGGTTAATCGAATCAAGTTCTGAAGTGTACACTTCCCCATCCAATAAAATTAATGGGTCCGATTTTTGATCTTTTGAGGCATCTGGTTTTACATAGTCTTTTGTAGTAATTAGTATAACCCCATTGTTACCTAATTCACCATA
>CAZRHW010000543.1:0-2836 GCA_964599785.1 uncultured Bacteroides sp.
CCTGGACTGGAATGAACCGGCTCTGAAGTTCTATAAATCACTTGGTGCAAAAGTTATGGATGAATGGTTGATCCACCGTGTGACAGGGGAGGAGCTGGTGAGACTGGCCAGGGAGTTTTAAGTCCTCACAAGATTTATCATTTACGCTCTGTGTCCTGCTTGAAAGCCAGATTCTGTAGATATAACTGTTGTTTTATATGAAGGTGTATCACAACCTGTGTTAAATGGTTTTTAAATGCTCTAAAAAGTACTCGCAGATTTCCGCAAATAATTTTGCAGATTTTCGCTAATTGCTGAATTACAGTTTATTATTTTTGCGTAAATCAACATTTTTATCTGCGCTAATCAGCGAGAAATTATTACAAACCCTATTAAGTAATCCATTTCTTGCAATTGTAATATAACCTTATTTTATAAAATAAATATGTGGAGACATTGGTTTTTGGCTTTAAAATACTATTACAAAAATACCTGAAAGCCCGGTTTAATATAAAATAACTATTTATTTAGTTAAAAAACTGCAAATATAGTTGGATAACTGAAAAAATAGTTTTATCTTTGATTGACCATTGGCAAACTGAAAATTTCAAATCAATAAGGAATGAAAAAACTGACCAAAGCAGAAGAGCAGGTTATGCAGATCCTCTGGAAGCTGGAAAAGGGGCTGGTACGGGATGTTATTGACCGGTTTCCTGATCCAAAACCTCCTTATAACACTGTTTCGACAGTTATAAGAGTATTGGAAAGAAAAGGATTTGTTGATCATAAAGCGTATGGTACTACCTATGAATATTTCCCTTTAATAAAAAAAGAGGAGTATGCCAAAGTACATTTCATGCATTTTATGAAAAACTATTTTAATAATTCCTTCCCACAAATGGCAGCCTTTTTTGTCCGCGAGAAAAATCTCAGCATGAAAGAAATGGAAGAGATCCTGAAAATGACGGAAACTGAGCTTAAAAAATCAAAACAAACCGATCATGAATAATTTCTGGATATATCTTTTAAAATCCGGCCTGGCGCTATGGCTTTTCTACGGATTATATTGGTTTTTTTTACGAAAAGAGACCTTTTTTTCGATGAATCGTTTCATGTTGCTGGGATCCGTAATAATTTCATTTGTTTTGCCGGTCATACATCTGGAGAATCTTTTTGTTTTGAACAGACAACAAATTATTCCATCTTTTTTTATTGATTTCAGTGAGGATATTTCGGGAATGACTGCTTTTTCCTCTAATGTGAATGAACCGGGCACTATCGGGATGTACTGGCCTGTTTTTGTATTCATCATTTATATTTCAGGGATCGTTGTCCTGGGAGCAAGATTAATATACCAGGCGGGCAGGATAATCCTGATCAGAAAAAAACATAAACTGTGGCGGAAAGACGGAATGAACCTGATTTATATTATTGATGAAATGGCACCGTGTTCTTTTTTCAATCTGATATTCATAAATCGTTCGGCACATACCGATGAGGAACTTGAGAAGATTATTACCCATGAGAGGGCACACATAAAAAATCTGCATTTCTTTGATTTAATCCTGGTTGGATTAACCGGAATTTTACAATGGTTTAATCCGGTCATGTGGTTATACGAACGCTCAATCAGGGAGATTCATGAGTATGAAGCTGACAGGGAAGTTTTAAAATTAAATCCGGATACAGGCAGATATCAGGCTTTACTGGTTAATCAGATGACCGGTGTTAAAATATTCAGGCTTGCCAATGGTTTCAGTAAATCATTAACCAAAAAACGAATGATCATGATGACAAAAATTAAATCGAAAAAACTTTCAACCATGAAAGTTTTATTGGTACTTCCAATTATCCTGTGCCTGGTCTTTGCTTTTAGCAAACCTCAAATAACCGGTGAGCTTTCACAGAGTCTTCAACCGACTCAGGTTACCGGGAAAGTTGTGGATGCAAATTCCAATGAACCGTTGCCCGGGGCTGCAGTTATTATTGAAGGAACAACTGAGGGGACAACAACAGACGAAAACGGAAAATTTTCAATAGAAATATCAGGGAATAAACAATTACTGGTATTCTCATATGTAGGCTATGAGACGCAACGAATCACAGCTGACAGACAGGATATTACTGTATCGATGAAAAGAAAAACATATGAAATCCGTGAAGGAAAAAGTACTGAAATTTCAGATGAGCGTTCTGAGAATATAGACGAGGCGGTTTTCTTTGTGGTTGAAGAAATGCCAAGTTTTCAGGGAAGAACACCCGAAGCATTTCGTGAATATATTCAGGATAATCTTGTTTATCCTGAAGAGGCAAAAGAAAGTCATATAACCGGAAAGGTTTTTGTGCAAATGATCGTTAATTCAAAAGGGAAAGTTACGAATGTTGAAGTCGTTCGCAGTGCTTCACCCGTTCTTGATGCCGAAGCTGTCAGGGTTGTTGAATCGTCACCTCTTTGGAAACCAGGCAGTCAAAGGGGAATACCTGTTGCAGTCCAGTTCACTTTCCCAATTGATTTTAAACTCACGGAGTAGGAGATTATCCGGAACAATGAACCTTTGTCCGGTTAACAACTCCCGATAAATCGGAACAACCGGACTTTTCTGTTGTTCTCAACGTTGTTTGAATGTGTCCGGTTAACAACCGGACTTTTCTGTACTATCCAACGTTATTAAACCTGCCGATCTGCAATCGGCAGAACTTAACCGCCTATTCATACTCCCGATCTCTTGGCCGAGATTTCCTCAATTTCAATTTTTATCACGGCTGTCTCTTCCAGGTTTTTTTCGCTGAATGTGAATGGACCATTCTTAGTGTACTGTGCCATGATTATATTCAGTCCTTCTGCCTTTTCTTCGGG